>JAAEEQ010000068.1 GCA_013415665.1 Methanomicrobiales archaeon | reverse complement strand
CTTCGCCCGCCCGCCCGGCAGGCGAACGCCGGCAAAAAACGCATAATGGGAAGGTTTTTGATTGTTCAGCCAGTGATGCTCTATGCATGCGTATCGAAATCATCCCGGTTGAAGGGCTCCCGCTGATTCGGAAAGGCGATGATCTGGCTGCAATGATTGCCGCTCTGGTACCGCTGCAGGACGGGGACATCCTCTGCCTCGCATCCTCGGTCTACTCGAAAGCGCACGGACATACCCGCCCGCTCGCATCGATCGAACCGGGAGAACGGGCCCGGGATATCGGGCGCCGCTGCGGCGAGGACCCCCGCTTCATGCAGGCGGTGCTCGATGAATCGACCGAGGTGCTGATCGACCATCCGTTTCTGCTGACCTGCCTTGCACACGGCCATGTCGGCGTCCGCGCCGGGGTCGACCAGAGCAATATCGAAGACGGGCAGCTGATCCTCCTTCCCCCCGATCCGAACGCCGCTGCCGACGGGATCAGACACGGCATCGCCAGCGCCGCCGGCGCGGACGTACGGGTGATCATCACCGACACCTGCGGGCGATCGTTCCGGCGGGGGCAGACCGGAATCGCCATCGGGTGGAGCGGCATGACGGCAATCCAGGACTACCGCGGCGATACGGATCTCTTCGGGCATGTCCTGAAAATCACCGAAGAGGCCGTGGTGGATGAGATCGCGGGCTTTGCCAATTTCGTGATGGGAGAGAGCAACCGTGGGGTTCCCGCCGTGGTCTTCAGGAACTGCCCGGTGTGGAAGGGGCATGACAGCCTCTACTTCAACGCCGATGAAGACATCACGAGGAACGCGCTGAAAAAATGGAATGAATAATTTTTCAGAAGAATACGTTGAATGCAAATGTTGCTATCCCGATGACCGCCGCGATGACCAGCACAAATTCGGGGCGAATATGTAAAGACCGGCGGTCCTCACTGTCGTAATAGGTTACAAGACCCGCCGAAGAGATTAACCGTCCGCCACTTTTCTTTGCCATATACTATAATGTTGCAGGTCGCCATATTTAAATGAGCGCTGATGACACCCGTCGGAGACCAGGAAACCCTCACCGGCCGTGCGTTCATCGGGGAGGATTTTCTGCTGCGGGATGTTGCGATCACCGTTGAACACGGGCGCATCACGGCAATCGAAGAGACGGCCGGGGCGGGGGGGCCCTGGATCTGCCCCTGTTTTTTTAACGCCCATACCCACCTTGCCGACACCATCGCCCTCGACATCCCAGCGGGCGGTGACCTTGCATCGCTCGTTGCACCGCCCGACGGCTTAAAGCACCGTATCCTGCGGGCGGCGCCTGCCGCAGACCTGATGAGCGGGATGCGGCGCTCGATTGAGGTCATGCATGCGTCGGGCACCGCGGGATTCGCTGATTTTCGCGAAGGCGGACCCGAAGGGGTGGCACTGCTCCGCGAGGCGCTAAAAAACGCGCCCTGCCGGGGCGTGATTTTCGGCCGGGACGGCGGTGAACGGCATGCAGACGGCCTTGGCATCGCGCACTACAGGCCCGGTGCCGGCATCGAGGCCGCAGTGGCGGAGGCGCGCAGGCAGGGGAAACGCATCGCCATTCACGCCGCAGAAAAAGACGCCGGCGACCTTGACGCAGCCCTCGAACTCCAGCCGGATCTGCTCGTCCACTGTACCCATGCCACCGGCGGCCAGCTCCGCCGGATTGCGGACGAGGAAATCCCGGTGGCCGTCTGCCCGCGATCGAACTGGGCGCTCGGCGTTGCCGCATCGCCGGATCATCCGCCCATAGCGAGGATGCTGGAGCTGGGCTGCCGCCTGCTGCTCGGGACGGACAACGTGATGTTCGTCCAGCCCGACATGACCGCCGAGATGGCGTTCGTATCGCTCGTCTACCGCATCCCGGCCCGCGACGTGCTCCGGATGGCGGTCGCGGGATCTGCCCTGTTCGGAGAGCCCCACGATATCCGCGAGGGCAACATGGCAGCATTCGTCTGTGTTGATCCCATGCGCGGCAACCTGCGCTTTTCTCGCGATCCGCTTGCAACGTTCGTCAAACGAGTGAACGCCTCTCTAATTGAACGAATTATTTATAGCATGCCGTAGAATAATATACAGAACCTGGTTTTTGAGGAGTATCAATGTTTCATACAATCCTTGTCGCCATCGATGGCTCAGAGGTGAGCAAACAATCCCTCAACACCGCAATCGACGAGTCGAAGGTCTGGAAAGCCGACCTTCATGCGGTGTATGTCATCGAAACGGGTATGCTGTCGTCCATCCCCATCGACAATACCCTCGAAGTCATTTACAGCCTGATGGAGAATGAAGGTGCCCGCACCATGGATGAGTGCAGGGAGACCGCAACCCGTGCAGGCGTGGAACTGACGACCCACATCAAACAGGGACATGCCGGAAACGAGATTCTCAAACTCGCAGAAGAGATTAACGCAGACTGCATTATTCTCGGATCGCACGGGAAAAGTGAAATCGACCGGCTCCTCCTCGGAAGTGTCACTTCGCACGTCGTACGGCACAGCCCGATAACCACGCTGGTGGTGAGAGTATAGAGACGAAACCAGTCCGCGATTACATGACGACCGATGTCGTCTGTGTTGAAATTCCCGGCAACCGCGATGATGTCCTGAGAATTCTGAAAAGAACAGGCATCAGCGGTGTTCCCGTCCTGAAAGAGGGAAAACTTGTCGGTATCATCACCAGAAAAGACCTTCTCAGAAAATCGGATGAAACACAGCTCGGTCTCTTGATGACGCCGGATCCCGTGACGATACGGCCTGACGATCACATCCGCGATGCGGCGTACCTGATGATCCGGCACAACATCAGGCGGCTGCCGGTCGTGGAGGGCGACAAACTGCTCGGCCTGATCAGCGTAGCGGACCTGATCGGCGCCATCGCCCAGATGAAAAACAAGGAAGAGATCAAAAACCGTTTCGGCTGCCATACCTTCGCGCTCTGGGAGGAGACACCCCTGCCGCTCGTCGGGCGCATCATGGAAATCTCGGGGTTCGATGCGATTCCGATCCTCAATGAGCAGTCGCAGTTGACCGGCATCATCTCGGAACGCGATCTCATCCGCCATGCGTGTATCGAGGACTCCGTGGAGGTTTCGGACTTCTCCAACGGCACCGACGATGACGAGTGGACGTGGGAGAGCATCCGCGACATGCACTCGATATCCTACGGCATTTCCCGGATCCAGCTGCCCGAAAAGCCGGCGAAAACCGCAATGATCAAAGAAGTCGTTGCCGTGCCGGTGAACTCGGAGGTCTCCGAGTGTGCACTCAAGATGAAGCGGTCACGCATCGACCAGCTGCCCATCGTCAACGGCGACAAACGGCTGGTGTCGATGCTCTTCGACCGGGACCTGATCCGGGTGCTCATTCCCGAATCGGTCATGATCGGCGGCGTCCTCGATACCGGGCGGGTCTGACCGCGAGAGCCTTTCGGGGCAGGCACTAACAATAAATTTTAAGGATAAGCGAATCATTGTATGATTGAAACGCTTTTATATTCTTTATAGCGTGTAACTTTCGGTGGAGGAATATCCTTATGCCTGACATTTCACAGGAGATTTATAAAGGTACGACAACGATCGGGCTCGTCTTTGACAACGGTGTCGTGCTCGCAACGGAAAAGCGGGCAACGATGGGAAACCTTGTCGCGAGCAAGACCGCAAAAAAGGTGTACCAGATTGCCGACCGGATCGGGATGACCACGGCGGGCGGCGTCGGAGACGCCCAGCAGCTTGCACGGCTGATGCGGGTCGAATGCAACCTTTTCCAGGTCCGGAGAGGGCGGCCGATGACCGTGCAGGCGGCATCGACCCTGCTCTCCAACTACTTAAACCAGAACCGGTATTTCCCGTTCTATGTCCAGCTGCTGGTCGGCGGCATTGACGAGAACGGCCCGTCGGTCTATTCCGTCGATGCGATGGGCGGGGCATCCCGGGAGGACGACATGGTCGCAACGGGTTCCGGGTCGCCCTTTGCCTACGGTGTCCTTGAGGACCGGTACCGCAATGACATGCCCGAGGGCGAGGCGGTCGATCTGGCCATCAGGGCTCTCAAGGCCGCGATGCGCCGTGACGTGGGATCGGGAGAGGATATCAGCGTGGTTGTCATCACGAAAGACAAATATGAAGAAACCAAAATTCCCGGGCTGACCAAAAGCCCGACCCAGGCCACCAGTTAACATTTTTTTACAGGACGATTTTAATGCTGATTGAGGAGCGACTTTCAGATCTTAAGGAAAAGATCAATGCCAAGATACCGGCAGGCATAACCGTCTCGGAAGTTGAATTCGAAGGGCCCGAACTGGTCATCTATACCGATGACCCGAAAAAATTCGCCGATCAGGCAGACCTTATCAAAATACTTGCACGCGACCTGCGCAAACGCATCGTGGTCCGCCCCAATATTCTCGAGGATCCGGAACAGGCGGCGGTGAAAATCCGTACCGTCGTGCCGGATAATGCCGGCATCACCGACATCTTCTTCGATCCCGACACCGGCGAGGTGCTGGTCGAGGCCGAAAAACCGGGCGTCGTCATCGGAAAGAACGGCGCTACGCTCCGCGAGATTACCAAGGAGATCGGGTGGACGCCGAAAGTGGTGCGCACGCCCCCGATCGAGAGCGGGACCGTCAAGCAGATACGCCAGTTCCTCCGCTCGGTAAAAGACGAACGCAAAGAATTTCTCAGGAACATCGGCAGGAGGATCCACCGGGACATCATCAGCAAGGACCAGTGGGTGCGGGTCACGACGCTCGGCTGCTGCCGGGAGGTCGGGCGTGCGGCATTTCTCCTCTCCACCCCCGAATCCAAGATCCTCATCGACTGCGGGGAGAAGCCGAGCAACAGCAACGGGTACCCCTACCTCTACGTTCCCGAGATCTACCCCCTCACCTCGCTCGATGCCGTCGTCATCACCCATGCGCACCTCGACCACTGCGCCATGGTCCCCCTTCTTTTCAAATACGGCTACGAAGGGCCGATTTACAGTACGCCTGCCACCCGTGATCTCTCGGCCATGCTGCAGCTCGATTATATCGACGTTGCGAGCAAGGAGAATGACCGCGTGCCCTATTCATCCAGCGAGGTAAAGCAGTACATCAGCCATTCCATCACGCTGAATTACGGGAGCGTAACGGACATCGCGCCGGATATCAAACTCACGTTCCATAACGCGGGCCACATCCTCGGATCGGCCATCACGCACTTCCATATCGGGGAAGGGCTCTACAACATCGCCTTTACCGGCGACTTCAACTACGGCAAAACCCGCCTGTTCGGGCCGGCCACTGCCCAGTTCCCCCGTCTTGAGGCGCTTTTCATGGAGAGCACGTACGGGGGGTCCAATGACATGCAGCCCGCCCGCAAGGACGCCGAGGAACTGCTCTACGATACCGTCACCCGCGTGGTGGAGCGCGGCGGCAAGATCATCATCCCGGCATTCGCCGTCGGCCGGTCGCAGGAGGTCATGCTCGCGCTTGAGGAAGGGATGCGCCTCGAGAAGATCCCGAAGGTGAAGGTGTACCTTGACGGCATGATCCGCGAAGCAACCGCGATCCACACCACCTATCCGGAATACCTCAACAGCGATCTCAGGACCCAGATCTTCCGGGAGGGCATGAACCCCTTCCTTGCCGACTGTTTCGTGCAGGTCGACTCGCCGAAGCTGCGCGAAGAAGTCATGAATGCCGACCCGTGCGTCATCATCACGACCAGCGGCATGCTCAACGGCGGCCCGGTCATGGAATACCTCAGAAACCTTGCCGCCGACGAACGCAACGCCCTCGTCTTCGTCGGGTACCAGGCGGACGGCACGATGGGGCGGCGGATCCAGAAAGGCTGGCGGGAGATCCCCACGGGCCGGAGGGAGACGATCGTCATCAATCTCGAAATCGTGACGGTCGACGGGTTCTCGGGCCACTCCGACAGAAAACAGCTTATCAATTTTGTCACTCACCTCCATCCCCGGCCGGAAAAGATCTTCACGATTCACGGGGATGAAAACAAAACGATCGATCTGGCAAGCTCGATTTACAAGCGGTTCCGGATCGAGACGCATTCGCCGATGAACCTTGAAACCTACCGAATGGTCTGAGATGAGACAGCGCATCACCCTTATCGTCGGGATTTTTGCGGTGATGGCGCTATCAAACGCCATCGTTCCGGTCCTGCCGGCATTCGGCCAGGCTGCTCCCGCCGTTCAGGGTGCTATCTTTTCGGCATATTTTTTCGGTGCATTCTTAACAGTGCTCCCTGCAGGGATGCTTGCCGACCGCATCGGCAAGGTGCCGCTCATCCGGGCCGGGCTGCTGCTCACGCTGCTTTCCGGTTGTATCATGACGGCCGTTCCCCTGCCGGTTCCCGTTCTCGCAGCCCGGGGACTCGAAGGCATCGGCGCCGGCCTTTTCGTCGCGTCGGCGCTCAGCTGGGTGAATGCACAGCGCGACCACCGGCTTCTTTCGGGCTATTTTATCGCGGCGCTGAATTTCGGGCTGCTTGCCGGGCTTCTGGGGACCGGGTGGCTCGAGGCGGGCATGGGCGCGACCGGCGGCATACTCCTCTTCACGGTGCTGTCCGCCCTGCCCCTCCTCATGGGAATCGCCCTTCGGGAGACGGAAAACGAGACCCTTCCTCCCGTCCGCATCGTGGAGACACTCCGGGACCATTTCTGGCTCTATATCTCGGCGGTCGTTCTTGTCGGCGTGACGGGCGTGGTGACGACACTGTATCCCGAGTTCACCGGGCACGATGCCGCGCTCCTCTCGATTGAGATCGGGATGATGAATACGGCGACCATCGTCACATCGATCCTCGCACCGCGGTTCATGCTCGAACCGGTCCGGACCATGAGGATCTCCGCGATCGGCATGGCGATCGCCGTCGCATGCTCTCTCGCTGCCCCCAACGCCGGCACCGCAGCCGTCATCGCCGCATTCGCGATGATCGGCGGCATCGCAGGGTTCATCATCAACGCACAGCTCGCCTACCTTGCCGCCACCCGGGTGCAGCAGGGGACGCTGATGGGCCTTTTTAACACGGCAACCTACGCAGGCATGACGCTGCTCCCCTTCACCGCCGGGATTATCGCGCAATTTGCCGGATTTCCCGCGGCATTCCTGGTGATGGCGGGTTGTGCGGCGGTGATGGCGGTCACGATCGGCTGGTGCCGGTGCCGTGCCGTGCCGTCCGCGTAAGACGGGGGAAGGCTCGCAGGATCCGGGGGGGATGCCGGATCGTGCGCCGGAGCATCCTCCATCGTAACTTTTATGAGCTAGCCTTGAAAACCAGAATATGTGGGACGCAGGATCATTGACGATGATCTTTTAGACGGTACGGCATTTTTCGAAGAAAAGGAATATCGGCGCCAGAAACGTGAGTTTTCCGGATCCCGCGATAAAACGAAGAACAGCCGGGACCACCGGCGGACCGGTGAGCGGCGGCCGAAAGACAACGGCAGAATGCGGTTCGACGACTTCTACTGATCAGCCGTTGAGCGTGCCGGCCGCCTGATGCAATTTTTCAATGAGCGGATGCTGTGCCGGTCAATAGGGGCGCGACATCGAAAGCGCCTCCCATTCCGCAAACAATGCGAGGCATTCGTCCCGGCAGACCCCCGGGTCGAGGATGATGCGGTTCTGTTCCGCTGCCGCCATGACGGGATTCGGGATGGGGAGTTCGTGAAAACCATACCGTGCGGCATCCCGGATGAATGCCCCCGAGACAATGCGCCCGATGCGTGCCCAGTGGCACGCGGCAAAACACATCGGGCAGGGCTCGCAGGTCGCGTACATCACCGCTCCCGAAAGATCGATCGTCTGCAGCTTTTGGCAGGCAGCCCGGATGGCAAGGATTTCGGCATGGGCGGTACTGTCGGTCTGCTCCCAGACGCGGTTATGGTCGCAGGCGATGAGCGCACCATCGCGGACGATGCAGGCGCCGAAAGGCGTCTGCCCTTCCCGTATGCCCTGCCGGGCAACCGCGATCGCCCGGTGCATCCACCGGGAGTCCGCAGTGTCATGCCGCTCGGGCATCCCCCTCCTCCCCCGGAACCGGGCATTGCCCCCCGCCCCCCATCAGCGACAGGACGGCCGGCATCACGATTATCGCCCCGATGAG
>JAAEEQ010000067.1 GCA_013415665.1 Methanomicrobiales archaeon | reverse complement strand
TGGCGTGATAGTATAAATAGGACAGTCCGGCTCCCTTCTTATTTCGGGATTCCCCACCCACGATCACTGTTGTTATTTTAATATATATATTTCTTACTTAATGATATCAATTTATTTTTTAGTATGTATAAGGCCTCGGCAGTTCGATCCCGGTTCCACCCCGTGATGCAGTATTGGCAGTAGATGGCCTGCCGTTCACGGGCACGGAAGGACGGGTGCCCGCCGGCTATGTCGGTTCGTTTTCGGGGTGTTCGTGCATCGCCCCCCGCGAATACGAGGCCCCGATGCCGGCGATCCCGATCAGGACAAAGAGCGAGAGGGTTATCCTGACGCTCAGTTCGAGATCCGGATAGGTGGACGCGGTGATCGGCCGGGAACCGATGATGACCGCGAGGATCAGCATCGCGATCGCCATGCTGATCATCTGGCCGGTTGCCCGCATCGTGGAGACCATTGCCGAGGCAACGCCGAGGTGACGGACCTCGACGGCGCTCATGATGGCATTCGTGTTCGGGGACGAAAAGAGGCCGTACCCGAGGCCGAGGATGACAAGCCCCGCGATAATGAGCGGCAACGGCATTGCAGGGGAGACAAAGGCCAGAAGCGCGAGCCCGCCGGTGGTGCAGGCCATCCCGGCGGTCGCGAGGAGCCGAGGCTCGATGCTGTCCGAGAAGTGGCCGGCGAGGGGGGAGACCACCATCTGGACGACCGGCATGGTGACCAGGATGATGCCGGCCGTCTGGGGGTCGAAACCGCGGTTGTACTGCAGGTAGAGGCTCATGAGGAATCCCACGGCGAACACGATCGCGTAATTGATCAGGGCGGCGGCATTCGAGTAGATGAACGCCCGGTTGCTCCGAAACAGCGAAAGATCCAGCATGGGGGACGGGTGCCGCCGCTCCCACCGGACAAACGCCCAGAACAGGGCGCCTCCCGCTGCCATCCAGAGGATCCCCTCCGGGGTGGGCAGGAGGGTGAGGCCGTAGAGCAGGCCGATGAGCATGAGGGAGTAGATGATCGCTCCGATACGGTCGAAGCCATGGGCTCCCGCCTCCGCCCATTCGCCGGGTATGGCAGCGAGCGTGGCAGCGATCACCAGCACCCCGATCGGCACGTTCACGAGAAAGATGGCCGGCCACCCCCAGTGCTGCGTGAGGATCCCCCCGAGGAACGGGCCGATCGAGAGGCCGGCGTAGACGGTGGCGGTGATGATCCCGATCGCCCGCCCCCGCCCGCCGGGGGGGAACACCGCGGTCACGATGGCAATCGACGTGGCAAAGACCATGGATCCGCCGAATCCCTGGATGATGCGGGCGGCAATGACGGCAGCGCCGGACCATGAAAGCGCCGCAAGAAGCGATGCGACGGTGAAGAGCACGTTTCCCAGGATGAAGAGGCGTTTTCGCCCGTAGATGTCGGCAAGCCTGCCGAACGGGATGATGCACACGGCTGCCGTCAGCAGGTACGCCGAGGTGACCCAGCCCATGCCCACCGCATCGAGATCGAAAGCCGAGCCGATTGCCGGGAGGGCGATCGCTATCGAGGAGACGGTGAACGGAACGAGAAACGAGGCGAGGCAGGTGACGACGAGCAGGACGCTCTTGTTTAACGGGCGGGTCACGAACCGAGAGATTGGATGCCGGGGACAATGAAGATTGCCCGTTGTGGGCAGACCGGCCGGGGGCGGCGGCATCGGTGGCGGACACGGCTGCCGCTTCCACGCTCCCCCAATCCTTTTATGGATTGCCGCTCCAGTCACAAAACACGATGGCCCGAATCATCCCCAACAGCGGCCGGTCGGTCGAGGAAGCGGTCGTCATCGAGGACGCGGCCGATCACCTGGACGGCATCGCCGCGGAATACCGGTACCTCGAGGAACGATACGGCAAAGAAGGTGTGGCATGGAAACTGAAATTCCAGTTTCTCCTCGACGTGCCGCCCGAAGAGGGCGGTGGCAGCGCCCGGTTTTTCGACAAGCTTATCATTGAACTTGCCGACGGCAGCGTGGAAACGGTCTATTTCAACATCGGGTCGTTCTTTGACATGGCGTAGCCCGGGAACTGCGTACCGTAGCCGGCATAGTGCCGGTTTTCTCCCGCGATGCCGTCCGCTGCGGCCCACAGGTTCTCACTCCCCCGGAATGGTCCGGTTTTCCCTCAACGGCGCCGCCGGAAGGCCTCGCAGAGCAGCAGGAACCATCCGCCGGAGAGGAGGATGGCAATGATCCCCCGTATTGCCATTCTCGCAAGAAACAGTCCGGCGGGAGAACCGTATCCCGTTGACGTGAGGAGCGGAACCATATTCACGGTCTGCAGAACCCCTTCCGTTCCGGCGGCGAGAAACAGTGCCGCGAACACGAGCGGGTAGCCGGTACAGGGCCGGAACCTCCGGTGTTTCGTGAGCAGGAACAGGGGTGCCGCGATCTCAAGCGGGAGGATGAGCGTAAAGACAAGCGCCCCTGCCGCATATCCCAGATTGCCGCTCCCGACGGCAAAGAGCACCAGGCATCCGCCGGCCAGTGCGAGCGCCAGTGCGGCCCGCCCCGATGGCGGAAGGGGAAGGCGCGACAGAACGGCATAGAGGATGAGGGCGATGACGGCACTGGAGATTCCCTGCATGAAGAACAGGAAGACAACGATGAAGAAGAGGGAACCGGCCGATAGCATCGTACCTGCAATTCCCGCAGGGAGGCATAATCATTCCGGGCGCACGTGCCCCCAAGGGCAGGCATCCCTCTACCGGGAAAGCCGCGAATCATTCACCGGTATTGTGCGAAATCATCCGGCAGGAACGGATCGCCGTGTCCGGGATGGATCCGTGCCGGTTTTCCTGCCAGGATGATGCCGATGCTCCTTTTCGCCTCATCGAGAGCGTCTGCAAAGAAGGGCAGGCCCGGCTCTCCGAAGGGGATTTGCGGAAAGACGGCATCGCCGACGATGATGTCGCCGCCGGCGAGTCGCACCGAAACCGAGCCTGAGGTATGTCCCGGTGTCGGAATGACCGTCCCGTCGATGCCGAACGCACGGAGATCATAGCGGTCCGCGATGAGAATGTCCGGTTCGAGCGGCGGAAACCGGGCGTTCTTCTCCCCGCCGATAAGCAGGCGCATGAGCCAGCCGGAGATACAGGTCGGGTGCAGGGGCCCCTGGTGCCCGTTTCTGAGCTTTTCGGCATCATTTGCGTGAACGGCAACCTTCGCCCCGGTCATCTGCCGGAGTCTCTGCGCCGAACCGGCGTGGTCGCCATGCCCGTGGGTGAGGAGGATTAACCGGATCTCTCCGGGTGCGATCCCCAGGCCTTCCGCCGCTTCAAGGATGGCGTCTTCGCTCCCGGGATATCCGGTGTCGATGAGCATCGCCCCCTCCTGCCTGACCAGATAGGCATTTGTGATTCCCAGCCTGATCCGGTGCACCTCAGGTACTGCCGTCATGCTTCTTCGAAGTGACAGATGGCAACCGTGCCTCAAAAATATTGCGCTTATCGGATGCCGCGCCGATCGGGAAAATTTCAGAAACGGACCCGCGGCGCTTCGGCTTCCCGCATGTTCCACGCCATGGTCCAGAAGTACGCCTCGCCGTGGGCCACCTTAAAGACCCCGAGTTTGGGATCGTCCGGGCCGGAAACGCCGATTTCGAGAATCCACGGGCGCTCCTGGAGGAGACGCCGTTTCAGGGCGGCATCGTCCACAACCTCGGCCGCGCCTGCCACCCGCATCATCGTCCCGGCCCCTTCGCCGGGGGCGTAGAAGCAGAGCTCGACGTTCGGGTTCTTCATCAGCTGCCCCCAGATGCGTTTCGGCGTCCCGGTATGGTAGTAAAAACCGGTCGCATCGGCAAACCACATGGCGAACGCCCTCACCCGGGGCCGGTCGCCGTCGATGGTCGCAATATAGGTCAGGGGATTGTCGTTTGCAAACTGGATGCATTCTGAAAAGTCCATGTCCGGTCCTCGTACAGGGATACGGGGAGGAGAAGAAAAATGTTTTTGGGAGCGTCGGGGACCCGTCATCCCCACGTTTTCAGGCTGTTTTGTTCCGGTACGTGCCGTACGCCCCTTTCCAGGTATCCGCGACGGCCAGGAATTCTGCGTACCCGTGCTCCCGGATAAACTCGATCGCTTCGCGGTATTTTTTGTATTTATGGCCCTTTTTTGCGTAAAATCCGGATAGGATGGTGCAGGCGGCATAGTCCGGGCATTCGGCGCACGTCTCGAGGTGGTGTTTCCCGTAACAGCAGACTTTTATCGGGCATTTCGCTCTCGCAATGTCGCGCTCCCCGGTTGCATAGCCGAGCTTGCAGCCTTTGCAGAAACCGTCGAGAAACGGCCTGCAGGTCCTGCAGTACGCCCCGCAACACCCGATAAACCGCCGGGGATGGTCGTCAGCGCCGGTTTGCCTGTCTGCCATATTCTCATCCTCCCCTGTCATCGTTGCCGCCCTGCTCCCGCACCCGGTAGGGCGCCACCGCCGCGTCCCAGATCTGCCGTGCCTCGTTTTGGGAACCGCCGAGAAACGCCCTGATATAGAATCCGTGAAAGAGGGTGGTGACGAGCCGTGCCAGTTCCCCGGCGTCGGCATCCGCCCGGATTCTCCCGTCCTCCTGCATCCGCTGAAGGAAGCGCAGGATCGTGGCTGCATCCTTTCGGGCATCATCCTCCAGAAACGACCGGAGATCGGTGTCGGTCACGGAGAGGTACATCAGTTCGAGCGAGAGGGTTATGTACCCGTCGATAAACGTCCAGAACATCCGAAACAGCGCATCGAAGATGTCGGTGTCCGCCGATTTCTTCAGTTCCCCGAATATCTCCTCTTCGTACTTCCGCCGGAAATGCTCCGCAGTCTGGACAAATAGATCCTCTTTTCCGGAAAAATAGGTGTAGATGGCACCTTTGCTCACGCCGACCCCGCGGGCGATGTCCTCCATTTTCGTTGCCCGGTACCCTCTGGCCATGAATATCCCGAGCGCCGTCTCCATGATGCGGCGCCGGGCCTCTTCCCTGTATTCCGGGACCACCTTCGGCATGCTGTGTTTTCCTTGGTGCTCTTTTCCCATAACTATATCGGGTTCATAAAAATGACTGCAAATAATTATAATGAACAAGGTTCATTATTACTTTCTGCCGGGCCCGGCATACTAACTAAAATAAGGGCCCGGATCAATGACTCCATCAGGAGAAAGGACATGCTCTGGAAGGGAATCGCGGCCGTGCTCTGTATAACGGCACTCTGTTGCATCCCGGCACTCGCCGGGCTGTATGAACCGACGGTGATCATCACCGACACCGAGGTCACGCCCGCCGTGCTCATGCCCGGGGAGACCGGCGTCATTACGGTCACCCTGAAAAATACCGCCAAGGCCTCGCTGACAACGACGGCCTCTGCGGTGACGGTGACGGGCCAGACGACGACGAGCACGGAGGTCAACCCGACGATCAGCAGCGTCTACCTCGAGAGCCGGGACATCGAAGTGCTTGGCGGGAACTCCCAGTTCTCGGGCGATCTCGGCCCTGAGCAGTCCATCAGGCTCTCGTTTTTTATCCGGGCGCCGGAAACGGACGGCTTCTATTTCCCGCTCCTGCGGGTGCGGGTGCTGGGGGCCGAAAGCCTCCTCTACCCGATACCGGTCAACGTGAACGTGCCGGTTTCCGTCGTCGGGCAGCCGATGCTGCTCGTCAGCCAGTCGGGGCCGGAATACGTCCGGCCGGGTGATGAAGCGGATGTGCGGCTCGATATCGCCAATGCCGGCCGGGGTTTTGCGGACGATCTTTTCATCCGCATCGTCGAGGACGATCCTTCCCTTGCCCCGAAGACGACCGGGTCGTTTCATGTCGACCGCCTCGAGGCGGGCGCATCGACGAGCCTTCTACTTACCCTGGTCACCGATACCGACCTGGAGCCCGGCATCCGCGAGGTCGCCCTTGACGTACGGTACTACACCGTGGACGGCGTTCTCGTGTCCCAGACGGATGTCCTCTCCCTCGATGTGCGGGGCCGGGCGGCGGTCGGCATCGCCTCGGTCAAGACCGATCCCGTCCGGGTGATGCAGGGCGACGAGTACGACCTCATCATCCGCCTCGAAAACACCGGCACGGGCGATGCCACCTCGACAAAGGCCGAAATCGACCTGCCGTTCTCCGGCAACAAGGAGTCGTTTATCGGGAAAATCAAGCCGGACAACGATGCACCGGCCGTCTTTTCGCTCGATGCATCCGGTGCTGGCGACTACGATTATACCCTGACGGTCACCTACGAGGACGACTGGGGGGCGCATACCGAAACCTTCCCCCTGACGATGCCGGTCCGGTCGAAAGGCGACGGGGGCACGATTATTGTCGGTGTGTTCTTCATTGCCCTCATCGCAGCGGGTGCGTGGTACTGGTTCGTGTACCGGAAACAGGGCGGACGGGACTGAACCGATGTTCGAGAACCTCAGGGTCTCGGTGTTCCTCGCGGCACGGGCCCTGCAGCGGGGCGGCAGGGGGCGGGTCCTCCTCAACGTCATCGTGATCGCGTTCGTCTTTACCAACATGATCTTCCTGCCGTCGGTGATTTCGGGGGCCGTGGAGTCGTACAATGTCCAGACCATCGACTTCATGACCTCGGACATCGTCATCGGGCCCCGCCTTGACGAGCGCTACATCGAGGACGCCGACACCCTGTTGAACCGCATCAACCGGATCCCCGGCGTCATCCGGGCATCAGCGCGCTTCTCCATGCCGGTTTCGGTGGATTTCGAGGAGAATACGGTGTCTATCGAGGTCAAGGCCTTCGATCCCCGCGACGAGGTGGAAGTGACGAGGATCCACGAGTTCATCGAGGACGGAAGTTTCCTCGGCAGCGGGGACCGCAACGAGATCCTCCTCGGGGTGCTCGTAGCGGGCCACGAGGACAAGTCGAAGGACTTCTACGACTCGCTCGGCGGTGCCGCCGTCGGTGACATGGTGACGGTCCGGTACGCGAACGGCGTTGTCCGCGAGTACCGGATCAAGGGGATTGTCCGGACGAAGTCCTATATCGCCGACTACATGGCGTTCGTGACCGCCGACGAGATGGAGAGCGTGCTCGGGCCGGGCCCGAACACCCGTGCCAGCGAAATCCTCGTCAAGGCGACAGACGATACCGACCTTGACGCCCTCAAGCGCACGATCCTCAGTTTCGGCGTCGGCGAGGAGGTCAAGACCTGGGAGGACGCGACATCGGACATCGTCGCCGAATCAGTCGAGTCCTTCAATATCATCAACAACATCACCGTGCTCGGCAGCCTCATCATCGCGATCGTGGTGATCTTCATCCTGATCACGATCAAGACCTTCACCAACAGAAAGCAGATCGGCATTCTCAAAGCGATCGGGATAAAAAAGAGCGTCATCATCAACTCCTACGTGATGCAGGTCTTTTTTATCTGCACCTTCGGGGTGATCCTGGGGCTCGTGATCCTCGAGGGGATGGTGCTCTACTTCACCGCCTTTCCCATCGAGTTTCCGGACGGCACCGTCACCCCGATCGTGGACGCCGGCATGCTGATCGAAAACACCATCCTGCTCTTCATCTCCTCGGCAGTTGCCGGGTTCATTCCGGCGTGGCGCATCACGAATGAAAATATTCTCGATGCAATGCGGGGTGCCTGATGATTACGGCCCGCAATGTGAAGAAGATCTACACGATGGGCCGCGTGGAGGTGCCGGCTTTAAACGGCGTCTCCCTCGAGATCGAAACGGGCGAGTTCGTCGGGATCATGGGGTCGTCGGGCTCCGGGAAATCGACCCTCCTGCATATGCTCGGCCTTCTCGACGATCCCACCGAAGGCGCGATCACCATCGGCGGCGAGGACGTGCTGGCGTTTTCCGACAGTGAAAAGACCCGGTACCGGCTGCAGCGGTTCGGGTTCATCTTCCAGGACTACGCGCTCGTCCCGGAGCTCTCCGCGCTCGAGAACGTCATCCTCCCGGCAATCGCCCGCGGCATTCACCTGCACGACGCCGCTGCCGCCGGCCGCGACTACCTCGACCGGGTGGGCCTTGTCGAACGGCAGGACCACCTCCCGGCAGAGCTTTCCGGCGGCGAGCAGCAGCGGGTGGCCATCGCCCGGGCGCTGGTGAACAACCCCGACATCCTGTTTGCCGACGAGCCCTGTGCCAACCTCGACAGCACGACTGTGCCAACCTCGACAGCACGAACTCGCGGGCGGTGCTCGAACTCTTCAGCAGGATCAACGAGGAGCTGAACCAGACCGTGATCATGGTCTCCCACGAGGACTGGCACAAGGAGTATTTCGACCGGGTGATCCGGCTGCGCGACGGGAAGATCGAGCGCGAGGAGGTGTTGCGGGAGAGGGTTAACGGAAAGCCGAATAAGTAAACGTATCCCTTCGCCATCAGGTGATGCCGTTCGCGCAGCTGCACGTTGAGCACCGGTGCTGTTGTCATTCAGCTGCCCAACGAAGGGAGAAATTGTCAGGGAGGGAATTTTTAGGAGAAGAGCGAAAGAGAAAGTATTCATTTGGGTGCGAATGAATTCTCTCTTTTGCATCATCACTACAGGATCAGTAAACCTTTCCGTGCGTTGCTCTGATCAACCAGAAAATCGCGAAGAAGCGATAAAATCAAAACTGTGATTCTCAGCGAAAGAAAAAAATTAGGATTCTCTTCTCTTCACAATCATGACGGTAAGCAGCATCCCCACGATGGCACATACTGAAACCGCGAAGGACGGGAATTCAGGTACGGGCGTCCCATCAGACTCAACTCCGGGTGCATCCGTGCATATTTCGTCCATAATCCAGTAATTTCCTGAATCATGCATCATGACGTATGCAATGGCCGGAGCCTGAACCGTCAATCGGATCATCTTGCCGGTATCCAAATTACTTCCACTAAAGGTAGCGCTGTCAACCAATACGCCATTTTCATCGTAGGCGTCGAGTTGAATGTAACTCGGAGTGCTTACCAGTGCACTGAAGTATGTGGCAGTTCCGTCAGTGAAATCGATCCGACCCTCGTCACCCGAGACTCCCAACCAAGTACAGAAGTTTCCGACGAGAGGATAGCGCATGTTGTAACCTCCGGTTCTGATATCGGCATAGATCCAGTCGTATCCCATTGTTGTCGTAAATACGACCCCGGCAACATTACTGGCGACAACCTGCCCGTCAACTCCGTCTTCAAAACCATAATGGCCGTCAGTCGGATTCAGTGGAATATTTGGACCAACCCAATCAGGTTGAACAGTCCCCGCATTCGCAGCCGTAATGAGCAAACTCATTCCCAGCAGACAAAGAAATGCAATGTTTCTTTTCATCTTCGCCCCTCGCCCCCCTATCAGTTATTCCAATTTGGGGTTATTTTCTCATATAATTCGGAAGCATATATTGAAATGCCTAGCATTGGTATCGATCAGCAGTGATATACTTACCACGTCGATCAATGATAACAACGTGACAGGGAGCAG
>JAAEEQ010000007.1 GCA_013415665.1 Methanomicrobiales archaeon | reverse complement strand
ATCGCGGCGTGACGCCCGCCGTTGTCGAGCGGGCGCTCGACGTCGCCTTCTCGGTGAGAAGCCGGAACCATGCCGGCGGCCCTGCCCCTGCAGCAACCGCCGCCCATGCCGCCAGCCGGAAAAAGGCGCTTGCCGGGGACCGGGTATGGATCGACACGACGACAACGCGTATCGAATCCGCGCTTGCGGCACTTGTGGCGGGGGCGAAGGAGGAACTGGCATGACGGATACGGCAGGATTACAGAGCGGCGACCAGGTGCGGTGCCGCTATGCCGGTACGGACCTTGCCGGCACGTTCATTACGCGCCGGGACGGCTATGCGGTCGTCAAACTTGAGAGCGGGTATAATATCGGCATTCCCGAGGATGCCATCACTGCCACGGCGGCAGCATCCGCCGCCGCACCGGTGATGCCGCCCGTGCCGCAGAACCCCGATCTCCCATCGGTTGCCATCATCTCGACCGGCGGGACGATTGCCAGCCGGATCGATTACCGGACGGGTGCGGTGACCAGCCAGTTTTCCGCCGACGATATTCTCAGGGCAATTCCGGGCCTGACGGGGATTGCGTCCTTCCGTTCCCGCCAGCTCGCGACCATCCTCTCCGAGAACATGCAGCCCGCGCTCTGGCAGGAACTCGCACGGGCGATTCATGCAGAGATCCGGTCGGGAGCCGGGGGAGTGATCGTCACCCACGGCACGGACACCATGTCCTACTCTGCAGCGGCCGTCAGCTTCATGCTTGAAACGCCTGTACCGGTCGTCTTCGTCGGATCGCAGCGTTCCGCGGACCGCCCGAGCAGCGACAACGTCATGAACGGGATGTGCGCTGCACAGGCCGCAATCTCCGATCTCGGGGAAGTGTGCGTGGTGATGCATGCATCGACCTCCGATGACCGGTGCGCCATTCACCGGGGGACCCGCGTCCGCAAGATGCACACGTCCCGCCGGGACGCGTTTGCAAGCATCGGAATGGCCCCTCTCGGCACGGTTGCCTACCCCTCGCTGGACGTTACGCTCTCTCCCGGCGCGGTACGGCGCGGAACCACGGAGCCGGCGCTGCATGATGCCCTTGACGACCGTGTCGGTATGGTCACGTTTTACCCCGGGATGGATCCGGCCGTCATCGACGGATTTGCCGGGTACCAAGGGCTGGTGGTTTCCGGCACGGGGCTCGGGCATGTCTCGGCCGGCTGCATCCGGCAGCTTGCAGCGCTCGTCCGCGACGGCACGGCGGTCGTGATGACCTCACAGTGCCTCAACGGCCGCGTCTGCGATCGTGTGTATGATACCGGCCGCGACCTGCTCGCCGCAGGGGTCATCGAGGGGGAGGACATGCTGCCCGAAGTCGCCATGACCAAGCTGATGTGGGTGCTCGGCCGGACGGATGACCCGGATGAGGTGCGGGATCTGATGCGGACCAGCCTGCGCGGCGAGCTCGGGAGGTGCAGCGCCCATGGATTATAAGGCGATCGGCTTAAAAGCGGGCATCGAGATCCACCAGCAGCTCGACACCCGCGAAAAGCTCTTCTGCCATTGCCCGACGGTGCTCCGCGATGTTCTCGACCGGAACGGGGAATTTTTCCGGTACCTGCGAGCAACGGAGAGCGAGCTCGGGGAAATCGACCGGGCGGCAGAGGAGGAGATGAAACAGGTGCGGCAGTTTGCATATTATGCCTACGACACGACCTGCCTCGTCGAGAACGATGAAGAGCCGCCCGCCCCCCTCAATCCCGAGGCAATGGAGATCTGCCTGACGCTCGCCAAAATGACGGGCGCGACACCGGTCCCGTCGGTGCATGTCATGCGCAAGCTCGTCATCGACGGATCCAACACGAGCGGGTTTCAGCGCACCGCCCTGGTTGCGCTCGGCGGATCCGTGCCTGCGGGCGCCCGCATCGAAACCCTCTGCCTCGAGGAGGAGGCGGCACAGCGGGTTGAGGGCGACGTCTTCTCCCTCGACCGCCTCGGCATCCCCCTCGTGGAAATCACCACGGCACCGGACATGCGCACCCCGGAACAGGTGCGCGAAGTTGCGGCGTACATCGGCATGCTGCTCCGGTCGACGGGACGCGTCAAGCGCGGGCTCGGCACTATCCGGCAGGACATCAATATCTCGATCGCGGGGGGCGCACGTGTCGAGATAAAAGGGGTGCAGGAGCTCGACCTGATCGACGAGGTGGTGCGGCGTGAAGTGGCACGGCAGCAGCACCTGATCGCGATCCGCGACGAGCTCCGGGCCCGCGGCGCGGCGATCCACGCTGTATATTTTGATGTTACGGGGCTGTTCGCAGCAACAAAATCGGCGATCCTCAAGAAAGCCCCGTTGATCCTCGCTCTCCGCCTCATCGGCTTTGCAGGACTCGTCGGCAGGGAGATCCAGCCGGGGCGCCGCCTCGGGAGCGAGATGGCCGATTATGCAAAGAAATGCGGCGTCGGCGGGATCTTTCATACCGACGAGCTGCCGGCATACGGTGTGACCGCAGAAGAAGTCGAGGCGGTCAGGGAGGCCTGCCATGCCGATCCCGGCGACTGCGTGGTGCTGGTCGCCGCGTCGCGAAAGAAAGCGGAATGCGCCGCTCAGCAGGTCGTACGCCGGGCATTGCTTGCGCTCGACGGCGTGCCGGAGGAGACCCGGAAAATGCTTGAGGAGGGGAATACCGCCTACATGCGTCCGCTCCCGGGTGCCGCCCGCATGTACCCTGAGACGGATGTCCTGCCGGTCGCCGTTCCGCAGGCGTACTGGGACGGGCTTTTCGTCCCCGAGCTTCTTTCCTCCAAGGCGGAGCGCTTTGCAGCCGAGTACGGATTCGACGACCAGCTTTCCCGCCAGCTTGCCTTTTCCGAGCAGTGCGTTCTTTTTGAACGCGCCGTGGCGGACGGGATACGGCCGATGCTTGCCTCCCGCACCCTGCTTGCCACCATCCGCGAGCTGAAGCGCGACGGCGTTGCCGTCGAGCGGCTTACCGATGCAATGATCCTGCAGGTGCTGGCGCGGGTCGAGGACGGCGGGCTTGCAAAGGAGGCCGTTCCGGATGTTCTCCGGGCTGTCGCGGGAGGGAAAGACCTCGAGACGGCAGCGGAGGAGATCGCGCCGCCAATCGCCGTCGATGATCTGGCCGTCCTTGTACGGCGGATTGTTGCCGAGCGCGAGGATTTCGTCAAAAGCCGCGGAATGGGATCGCTGGGCCCCCTCATGGGCGTCGTCATGAAAGAGGTGCGTGGGCGCGTGGACGGGAAAGTGATAGCCGATCTCTTAAAACGGGAGATTGCAGCGATGCTGTGACCGTCCGGATGGCGCACAGGTATCTTTATCACTCCCGCTCCCGTAATTTATAAGGAGTTGTATTATGGGTAAAACTGGCACTACAGCGTGGATTCAGGTAAAGGGTGTGAACGGCCAGATCCGGCTTGTTCCCCAGCAGGAAGGCAGCTATAAAAAACCCGGTCCCAACCAGCGCTTCAAGTCGGGCGTTGCCTTAAAGAAGGCAGTGCAGGGCGCTCAGGATGACCGGAACCGGCGCGGCGGCAGAGGCGGACGGGGAGGACGCGGAGGCGCACGCGGGGGCGTGCAGATCGACAAGCGCATACGCCGCCGCATGAAGCGCCCGTCCCGCATGGTTATGGGCCTGAAGCAGGCATCGAAGCGGTGAACCGCACCGGTTAATTCCGGATGCTTTCATACATTTTTATATAGCCTTATTCTGCTAGTATGGGTATGGAATTGCAGGAAGCCGTGGCGCGCTTTTCGTATGCCGAACGGGCAAAGTCGGAACTTATCATCGGATCGCAGCTTCTCGGCTCGCTTGCCGGGTACAAAGGTGAGGAGCGAAACGGGGCCCGGCGCATGCTTGTCGCATTTATCGGTGCTGTGAGCTCGGAACTGGCTTTTGCCTGCCAGGCGACATCCGAAGCGGAGTTTTCACGTGCCCAGGCGTTGCTGCATGACGCTGCAGACGCGATCGAACGGGAGGAGTACGAGGTGGCATCGGAGACGATTGGACGGTCGATCAGCGCTGCAACGACGGCAGCGCAGCATGCGTGGCAGGTGCTTGCCGACCATGGACTCGTCTGATTTCCTGACCTTTCTCCAGAGACGGTCGTCGGTCCGGGAGTACGACGGCACGGCTCCCGGCGAGGATTGCATTGCATTCATCCTGCAATGCGCCCGGACCGCCCCCAGTGCCGGGAACCGCGAAGGATGGGATGTGGTCATCGTGACCGATCCCTCGCTGCGCGAAGGCCTCTCTGAGGCGGCATTCGAGCAGCGGCATGTCGGCGAAGCGCCGGCAGTGCTGGTCGTCTGTGCGAACTATATCCGGTCGATGAGCCAGTACGGCGAGCGTGGCATCCTTTATGCGGTGCAGGACGCCACTATAGCGGCGACCTTCATGATGCTCGCTGCGCATGCCGCAGGTCTGCAGACCTGCTGGACGGGCGCTTTTGACGAAGATGCGGTCCGCGAACTCCTCGCACTGCCCCAGCACGTCCGCCCGGTGGCGCTGCTGACCGTGGGGTACGGAACCCTGCCTGCCGTCAGGACAGGCAGAATGCCGGTCGCGGACCATGTGCACCGGGAAACCTGGCTGTGAACGGGAGAGAAAAATGCCGGATTATGCTGTGATTCTGGAATCAGCGTGGATCATCAAGGATGCAAAGACGCTGGATGATGCCATAGGCATTGCGATTGCCGAAGCGGGAAAACGCCTCAATCCGAGTGCGAAGTATGTGGAGATCGAACTCGGCCAGCTGGCATGCCCCTTCTGCGAGGAAGAACTCAACAGTGCCCTTGTCGTTGCCAATACGGCACTGGTGGGGCTGTTGCTCGAAATGAAGGTCTTCCGTGCCGAATCCCCGGAGCACGCCACCAGAATCGCGAAATCGGTTGTGGGCCGTGCATTACGGGACATCCCGCTGAAAGTGCAGGAAGTGCAGGAACTATGATCTCGGTTGCCGGGCACACGGCGATTGACCATATTTTTACCGTGCCCGATCTGCCCAACCGCCATCATTCGACGTTTATCACGGATCACCAGGTATACTTTGGGGGGGGTGCTGCGAACATCGCTGCCGGTATCGCCACGCTCGGCGAGCCGTGCACGCTGGTTTCCGCCGTCGGGGAGGATTTTGCCGGCTGCGATTACGACCGCTGGTTCGAGCGGCTGGGTGTCGTGGAGCAGCTTACCGTGATTCCCGGCACCCGGACTGCGACGGCCTATATGTTCAACGACGCCGCGGGCGACCAGATGACCTTCTTCGAGTGGGGGGCATCCGCCGCATTTGCGGGGATGGAGGCCCCCGAGCTCGATTTTGTACATATGGCCACCGCCGATCCTTCGTTCAACGTGAGGGTTGCTGAAAAGAGCACCTTTGCCTCTTTTGATCCCGGGCAGGACCTTCTCAGGTACGATGCCGGGCAGCTCGATTCGATTCTCGATCATATCGACATTCTCTTCGCCAACCAGCATGAGGTGCTGGGGATGTGCCGGATTCTCGGCGTATCGCGCGACGACCTCATCTCCCGTGTTCCCCGTACGGTGGTGACGATGTCCGGCGAAGGCAGCATTCTGTACGATGGCGGGAGCCTGCACCGCATCCCCGCCGTGCCGGCACACCTTGCCGATCCCACGGGTGCCGGGGATGCCTACCGCGCGGGATTCCTTGTCGCGTTCGTCCGCGGGTACACAACCGTGCAGGCATGCATGATAGGCGCCGTGACCGCTTCGTTTTGCGTGGAGCAGGTCGGCTGCCAGACGAACCTGCCTGACTGGGCCCGCATGAAAGCGCGGTTCGAACAGCATTTCGGGACGCTTGGCGGGCCTGTCACGGCAGCATAACGACGGAGCGAAAAAGGATATGCCAGCGGGCGGAGATGTCAAAATCGAGGGGCTTTCGAGGTTTCTCTTTACTGCGCCTTCATGGCGCCGATCGCTCGCCATCATCCTCATCCTGGGCGTCGTGATCGACGGGGCGAGCCTCAGGACCGGCCGCGGAATTCATTTTTTCGGCACTTTCGGCTACATTCTCCCGGCGGTTTTTTCGTTTTTTGTCACCAAGCCGATGGTTGAGTGGTTCGGCAAACAGGTCACCTGGAACCGTTCCGCACTGCTGGCGATGGCCTGCGTGGTCTTCGGGGTCATTACGAGCCTCTCGCCGATACTGCTGATCATCAGGGGTATTTTTCCGCTGCTCTTTGCCATCTCTCTCGGCCTTATCTTCGCGATTCGCCTGCTGGTGCTCGTGGCGATCGCCGACTACCGTATTTTGCGGATGCTGCTCCCGGCCGCCTCGCAGAGCATTGCAGGCCTGGCCGCCGGCACGGCATTTTTCGGAATGCAGTTCATGCTCTTTGCCCTGCTCCTCCATGGCCTGTTCGGGGCGGGCATCGTGCTGTTTATCTGGCTGGTGGAGCGGCCCCTCAAGCGTAATTTCCATATCAGCGCCCTGAATTTCATCAATGCGTTCATCGCCCACAATACGGACGGATCCAAACAGCTGGAAACCTTTTTCCACGACATCGGCGAAGCGGTCTATGTCCCGCAGGCGAGCATTTTCTTCTCCCGGCAGGACGGCGAGCCGGCACTTCTGACCGTCCCGAACCTTCATCCCGGCCCGATGGGAGAGATTGGCGGCGCCAACCTTCCCCGGATCCTGCACGGTGCGCTCGGAAACCACACGTTCGTCGCCCACGGGTGTGCCACCCACGACTTCAACCTCGTTTCGGCGGGAGAAGTCGACAAGATCATCGCTGCTGTCCGGGCTTCGTCCGAGGATACGGTCTACAGCGATCGTGCCGGGATTTCCACGAGGTGCACCTACGGGTCGGTACAGGTGCTCGCCCAGCGGTTCGGCGATACCCTGCTGATGGTCGCTACCCGCTCTCCGGCCATGACCGAGGATCTCGACTACCCTATCGGCCTTGCCATCATGGCCGACGGCCGCCGGCATTTCACCCATGTTGCCTTTGTCGATGCCCACAACTGCATGGTTGACGTGACCAGCCCGGTCATGCCCGCATCGCTGGTCGCCTACGAGTACATGCGTGCCTGTGAACTTGCTGCCGAGGGGTGCCGGGCACAGGAACAGCACGCGTTTTCGGTGGGAGTCTCGCATGTCCGGGTGCCTTTCTCCCGCGAGGAGGGTTTTGGCGATCTCGGCATTCAGGTGCTTGTCGTCAGGGCGGACCGGCAGGACACCGCCTATATCCTGGTTGACGGCAACAACATGGCAAGCGGAGTCCGGGAGAGGATCCGCGAGCAGATTATCGGTATCGTTGACGAGTGCGAAGTCATGACCACCGATACGCACGTCGTCAACACCATCACCGGCAAAAATCCGGTGGGATACCGCGTATCGGCAGATGCGATGCTTCCGTATTTTGTCGATGCCGTACAGCAAGCGGTCGAGGACTGCAGGCCCGCCCGGGCTGCGGGTGCGACGGCATGGTGCGAGGGGATTGTCGTCTTCGGCTCGCACAGCGTGTCCCAGCTGGCAAGCACGGTGAATGCGATGCTCGTGTATATCGCACCGCTGGGCCTTGCCATCATCCTTTTTGCGTTCCTGCTCTCCTTCGTGGCATACCTGGTCCTGGTCTGATACCGGCCCGGCACGTCGCCCGGGAGGGAACTGCCCCTTGTGCGGAATTTGAACGTCTGATCCGGAAAAACAGGCTGGTTTTAAAAATTCATAAAATTTATATATTGAAAATATATAGAAGACGCAGTGAATTCCCCCGTCCTGTTGTACCGGGTGCCCCGGGGAAATTCTCCGGCCGATTTTGCTGCCAGAAAAAAGTCCTGTGAGGTGAGAAAGGTGGACAACAATGCCCTGATGTGCTACGAATACGCTGTAAAAGCGGACGGACAGCTCGATCTGATTCTCAGCATGCTTGCAAAACTTCATTCACTCCGGTCCCGGGACGATATGCGGGACATCCGTTATGCGCGTGATATTGCAGTAACAGCGCTCTCCGAAGTCCTGAACGAAGCACAGGCGGCATTGCGCTCGACCCATGAGGACCGGTTCGAAAAAGTCGTGCAGGGAGTCGGCAGGGCGATCACCCTCGTGGAACGGAACGAATTTTACGAAGCGGGGAATGTCTTAACACGCCTCGCTTCCGATAACTCCGCAATAACCACCAGGGCGCTGGATCGCATCTTCAAAAGGACCGAACGCATCTTCTGATGCGGATTCGTCGCACAATTCGGACGAAATCCCGCAGTGATCGGTCCCGGCGGGCGGTAAAAATCCCTGATGCGGGCAGGCCATCTGCCGGGCATAACAACATTTATATATGACATCATATATTTATACAGCCGGGTCCGCCCCGGGAGCCTCCGTTATGGATGAAAAAAACCTCGCTGTGATCAAGCATTTGAAGAAAGCGGCGATTGACAAGTGCAGTGAGCGCCTTGCACGTGCACGCAGCCGCGGTACGCTGGCGCCCCTCCCGCCTGAAAACGGCTTCTCTCTTACCGGGAGGAGCAGGCGGCTGCATGGATTATGAGGTGATGATGGATATGGAGTCCGAGAAAAGTCTGCTATCCGAGATCCGGACGAAAGAGGATGAATGTGTCCGAAAGCTGGAAGAGGCAAGGACACAGGCCGAGGCGACCATCGCTGCGGCACACGAGAATGCCGCCGAGATCATCCGCCACGCAGAGCATGAAGCGGTGGAAGAGGAGAAGGTGTTGCAGGCTGCCGAACGTGAGGACATGCAACAGGAAATTGATGGGATACAGGCACGCAGCGAACGGGAACTCGCGGCACTCCGGGAGAAGGGCAATGCCAATCTGCCGGCTGCCGTCGATCAGCTCGTGCGTGCCGTCCTTCCCGGGTGAACCGAGATGCTGCAGCAAATGGAAAAAATTCTGGTCATCGGATCGAGGGAGCATGCCCAGCGTGCGGTGGATGTGCTGTATCGCACGGGAACGCTCCATCTGACGGATGTGACCGATCACCTGTCGGCCGAAGAGATCAGGCTGCGGAAATGGGATTCGGAAATCCGTGAAAAGATGGCCGGCCTGCTCGTCAAGATTGGCGGCGTGCTGCTGACCCTTCCGGATATCAAGGGGCAGGAGTCCCGGTGGCGGGAGATGTACGAGGAGCTGTACTGGAGAGAGACGTCCGATATCATCGAGGAGGCCTCCAGCATCGTTTCAACACTGGAAGAGCGCATACGGGAGCTCTCAACCCGGAAAACCGACTGCGAACTCAGAATAAAGGCATATGACCGGTACCAGAAAACGATAGAAAAAATCCGCCCCCTCGAGGAGCAGCTCCCCTCGCTGGAAGGATTCGAGGTGACGGTCCTTCTCATCCAGACCGAATTTGCAGACCTGATTCCGCTTATCGAGCATGAACTTTACCGGATAACGAGGAACCAGTGCGAGATGGTCTCTGCGGAGATCGACGAGGATACCATCGCTGCGATTACCGTATTTAACAAACGATTCTCGGATGAGGTACATTCCTTTATTTTTACCAAGAATGTAAACGAAGTGCGGTTGCCGCAGGAATACATGGGAAAACCCTTTGAAGAAGTGCTGGAGCTCATCGAGAGGGGACGGCGCGCATGCCGGGAAGAGCAGGATGAGATCGAGCAGACCCTCCGGTCCCTTTCTGAAAAATGGTATCTCAAGCTTTCCGTGATGAAGCATGTTCTCAGCGATAAGCTCCAGGAGATAGAGGTGTTTTCCAACTTCGGGCAGACCGATTACGTCTTTGCCATTACGGGGTGGGTGCCTGCGAGGTCTCTTGAAAAGACAAAAAAAGCGATTTCACGCAAATTCGGGAACCGCGTGGTGATAGCCGATCTCGTGCTGTCGGGAGAGGACCTGGAGCAAGCCCCCAGCCTCTATGCAAATCCATGGATTGTCAGGCCGTTTGAATTTTTCATGCAGCTGGTGCGCCCCCCGCTCTATACCGAGATCGATCCGTCGCCGCTGCTGGCCTTTTTCTTCCCGCTCTTCTTCGGGCTGATGGTCGGTGATATCGGGTACGGGCTCGTAATTCTGGGAATTGCGCTCGTCGTGAAAAAACGCTATGCCGATCAGGGATGGGTGCAGAGCGTCATGAACGTCATGATTATTTCATCCGTTCCGACGATGTTTTTTGGGTTCATGTACGGGGAGTTCTTCGGTGATTTCGGAGAAAAGATGGGGTGGCTGCATCCGGTGCATCTTTTCGGCATCTCGCTGAACCGGATTGAGGCAATCCTGCCGCTCCTGATCCTCTCGATCGGGCTGGGTGTCCTCCATGTCATGCTCGGGCTGGTACTCGGCATCATCAATGCCCGGCATATGAAGCACCGGAAACACATGGCGGAAAAGGCGGGCATGCTTGCGGTCATCGCCGGAGGAATCCTTATGCTGGCTTCACTGGCCGGGGTTCTTCCGTCGGTACCGGTGTTTGCGGGAGCCATCGTCCTCGTCGCCGGGCTGCCGCTGATCGTCTATGGCGCCGGCGCCATCGGACTGCTTGAGATCATGGGGACCGTCGGCAACATCCTGTCGTATTCCCGTCTGATGGCTATCGGGATGGCATCCGTCATTCTCGCGATGGTCGCTAATGAACTCGGGGGAACGCTCGAAATCCTGCTGCTCGGCGTGATCGTGGCCGCACTGCTGCATTCGCTGAATATCGTTCTTGCCATGTTCAGCCCGTCGCTTCACTCAATACGGCTGCACGTGGTGGAATGCTATTCAAAGTTCTATGAGGGCGGCGGAACGCCGTATCACCCGTTCCAGCGGGTAAAGGAAGGGTAAGCTGCCCTATTCCCTCCCTATTTTATAAGGCAAATGGTACATCCACCCTCCATGGAGGGTATTTTCCTGTACCTGCATATCCATTCTTCATTTTTAATAATGATAGAAATATTAATATAAATGACATACAGTTGTATGGTGATTCTGGAATGCCTGATATTGGACAGTCGCTCGGCGCGGCAATTGCAATTGCCTTCGGCGCCCTCAGTACTGGATGGGCGCAGAGCCGCATTGGATCGGCGGGTGCGGGAACCATCGCGGAAAAACCCGAATTGATCGGTGCCGCGATTATTCTGGAAGCAATTCCCGAGACAATGGTTATTCTTGGTTTTGTGGTTGCTGCAATGATCCTGATGTTGTGAGGCGAACGCCAACATTTTTTCGTGAATGCCCTCAGCCGGAAATCAGAACGGATACCCGGCTGATGGCGGCGGGGGTGGTGTCGTGACGCTGAATGAATTAAAACAGGACATTGAAACACGATCGCGCGAGGAGATCGACCAGATCCGCGAGAAGAGCGAACAGACCGCAACGGCGATCCTGACGGAGGCCAAGGAAAAGGCGGATGCGATACGGATTACGCATCTGGAGCGTAAAAAAGCTGCGATTACGGAGGAAAAGGTAAAAAAAATCTACGAAGCTGTTTCGGCGATGAGAATGCGTCTGAATGAAGAGAAAGAGAATACATACAACCTCGTCTTCGAAACGGCTCTGCAAAAACTATCGGATGTCCGGCAGACTGAACAGTATCCGCACATGTTCTCGGCACTTCTGGAAGAAAGCATCCGGAACCTCGGAGGCGGGGCCATCGTGGTTCATGTTGATGCACAGGACGCCGAGCTCTGTAAACGTGTGCTGGCGGAAAAAAACATAGAATGCACTGTGGTATCCGATATACGCTGTTGCGGGGGCCTCAATGTTTCCCGGGCAGACGGCAGTACGACCGTCTACAACACCCTTGAATCACGGATGGAACGTGCACAGGAGGTCTACAAACGGGAACTCTACAGGACATTATACGGTGATTAAGGTGGAGATCGGTTACGTCAATGCCCGGGTGCGGGGGATGAAAGGACGTCTGCTGCAACCGGAGGCACTGGAAAAAATGCTGCACAAACCCGATGTTGAGGCCATCATTTCTCAGCTCGAAGGGACCGCGTATCATGAGGACCTTGAGCGGGCGAGCGTGCAATATGCCGGCATTTACTGCATCGAGCACGCCCTGAGAATGAACCTTGTTCGGACGTACCGGACGATTCTCCGCATCATCGGGGGCGAGCCGTTCGCGTTCTGCATCCACATCTTTCTGAATAAATGGGATATCCAAAACATCAAGACCGTCCTGCGGGGCAAACATGTGCACATTCCGCACGAAGAGACGCTTGCCTGTCTGGTGCCTGCCGGTGAACTCGACGAAGCAACGCTGGTGGAACTGGTGAAACAGCCGGATATTCGCTCGATTATCGATATGCTCGCCACATGGGAGATCCTCTATGCCCTCCCCCTTACCAAGGCATATCCGCGGTACCAGGCAAAGCGCGATCTGGCGGTTCTCGAATATGCGCTTGATAAATTTTATTTCGGGCGTGCTCTTGCCTCGCTTCAGGGAAGGTCCTACAACGAGGCGATTGTGCGCAACCTCCTGCAAACCGAGATTGATATTACCAATATCAAGAGCCTGCTCCGCCTATTGCGCGATAAGGTATCTGCCGAGGATGGCAGGGCAGTCCTGATACCGGGGGGAAAGCATCTCGATGTCGCCTTTCTCTCACGACTGATGTCCCAGGGGGGCGAGGATGCCCTGGCCGGACTGGCAAGGACACCCTACGCTTCCGCCCATCCCGCTGGGCGCCTCGCCGGCAAGGAGATTTCGGTCTATGAAAAGGAGCTTGATCGGATGCTCGTGACGCAAGGTATCGGGGCCGGCAGGGGCGACCCTCTGAGTATCGCCCTCGTAATCGGATATCTATGGCTTAAATCGAACGAGATTACCAACATCAGGATCATTTCCCGCTGTAAAAACGCATTCGTTCCTGATGACGAGATCCGGGAGGAATTGATGTATGTATAGATTTATGGTGGTCACGGATCACGATTCCGCCCCGGGGTTCCGGATGGCCGGGGTCGAGGTCATTGCAATTTCCGATCCTGAGGAAGCCCGAACCCTGCTGCCTTCGCTGCTGCTGAAGGATGATACGGGAATTGTGGCGATAAATGAGGATTTCATGAAATCCATCGATGAAAAGCTGATGGACAGGATCGAAAAGTCCTACCGGCCCCTTATCATCCCGATTCCCGCCGGTACGAGAAGTATGGATAAATCGGGCTACGTTGAGCGCCTGTTGCGCAAGGCAATCGGCTATAATATTGTCGTGGGGTGATCGCAATGAGTGAAGGGTATGTTTCGAGAGTCTCCGGTCCTGTCGTCATCGCCGGAAACATGCTCGGATCAAGGATGTACGATGTCGTTCTGGTCGGTGATGAGCAGCTTCCCGGTGAAATCATCCGTCTTGACGGGGATGAAGCCGTTATCCAGGTCTATGAAGATACGGTGGGCTTAAAAATCAACGAGCCGGTGGTCAGCACCGATCTGCCGCTGAGCGTCGAACTCGGTCCGGGCCTTCTCTCCTCCATCTATGACGGCGTGCAGCGGCCCCTCCCGGCGCTTGCCGATAAAACGGGGAGCTTCATCTCCCGGGGGGTGAGCATTCCCGGGCTCGACCATGCAAAAAAATGGGATTTTGTGCCGCAATGCAAGCCCGGCGATAAGGTCGGGGCGGGCGACTGCATCGGGACGGTGAAGGAGTTTCACCTCGAACACCGCATCCTGGTGCCGCCAGGGATTGCGGGGACGATCCGCGAGATCGCGGGGGGTTCGTTCACGGTCGACGAACCGGTCTGCACGCTGGATGACGCAACGACCCTGACCCTGATGCAGCGCTGGCCGGTGAGAAAGAGCCGCCCGTACCGGACAAAGCTCGATCCCGCATTGCCGCTGCTGACCGGGCAGCGCATCTTCGATGCCCTGTTTCCGGTAACGAAAGGCGGCACTGCCATGATCCCGGGGGGATTCGGGACCGGCAAGACCGTTTCCGAACAGACCCTTGCAAAATGGTCAGATACCCAGATCGTCGTGTACATCGGCTGCGGTGAGCGGGGCAACGAGATGACGGATGTCTTGAGCGAATTTCCGGAGCTCGTGGACCCGAGGACTGAAAAACCGCTGATTCACCGTACGATTCTCATTGCCAACACCTCCAATATGCCGGTCGCCGCACGGGAGGCCTCGATCTATACGGGGATTACGATTGCCGAATATTTCAGGGATATGGGCTACGACGTCGCCCTGATGGCGGATTCAACGTCACGCTGGGGGGAGGCGCTCCGCGAGGTGTCTGGAAGGCTCGAGGAGATGCCGGGCGAGGAGGGGTATCCTGCCTACCTGGCTTCCAGGCTCGCCGCCTTTTATGAACGTGCGGGCAGGGTTGTCTGCCTCGGATCGGATGAATGCATGGGCTCCATTACGATCGTCGGTGCAGTATCCCCGCCGGGCGGGGATTTTTCGGAGCCGATCACCCAGAACACCCTCCGGATTGCGGGGGCTTTCTGGGCGCTCGACACCAGCCTGGCAAACCGGCGGCATTTTCCGGCGATAAACTGGATCAAGAGCTACAGCCTCTATCTTGACAGTGTCGAAGGGTGGTACGGTGAGCATGTCGCGGACGACTGGCGGGAGCTTCGGGAGCGGGCAATGTTCCTGCTCCAGAAGGAAGTGGAGCTGCAGGAGATCGTCCAGCTCGTCGGGCCCGACGCGCTGCCGGAGAGCGAAAAGATCATCCTTGAAGTCACCCGGATGCTCCGCGAGGACTTCCTCCAGCAGAGCGCCTATGATCCGGTCGATTCGTTCTGTCCGCTGGACAAGCAGTACTGGATGCTGTCCGTCATCCTCTACTATTACGATGCGCTGGCCGCGGGACTGAACCGCGGGGTCTCCTCGCGCCAGCTGCTCGATCTCCCGGTCAGGACCGATATCGCACGGATGAAGGAACTCTCTGACGTCGCCGCGATCAAGGCGATTATCGATGATATCGACCGGAGCATTTATACTGTGGGGGTGGAGCAATGATGCCAAAAAGCCTGGTTTCACGGGAGTACAGGACCGTTCACTACGTTTCGGGGCCGCTGATTTTCGTGGGCAGGCCGGAAGGAGTCTCGTACGGGGAGATCGCACGGATCAGGCTCCCCAATGGGGAGGTCAGGACCGGACAGGTCCTTGATATATCACGCGATCTCGGTGTTGTCCAGGTCTATGAGGGAACCAGCGGGATTGACGATCTGGATACGGCGGTCAGGTTCACCGGGGAACCTCCCCGCGTGCCCGTCGCATACGATATGCTGGGCCGCATCTTCAATGGCACCGGGCTGCCGCGGGACGGCGGGCCCGGCATCATCCCCGAGGATGAGGTGGACATCAACGGCATGCCGATCAATCCCTATGCGCGGGACAAGCCATCCGATTTCATCCAGACCGGCATTTCGTCGATCGACGCCCTCAACACCCTTGTGCGCGGACAGAAACTGCCGATTTTTTCGGGATCGGGGCTGCCTGCCGGGCAGCTTGCCGCCCAGATCGCCCGGCAGACCAAAGTCATCGGGGAGGGTGAAAAATTCGCCGTCGTTTTCGCGGCGATGGGCATTACCTACAAGGAGGCGTCCTATTTCATTCAGGACTTCCAGCGTACCGGAGCGCTGGAGCGGGTCGTCTTTTTCCTCAACCTCGCAGACGATCCGGCGATCGAACGGCTGGCAACTCCGCGCTGCGCTCTATCGGCGGCAGAGTACCTTGCCTATACCCACGGGCTGCACGTGCTGGTGATCCTCTCCGACATGACGAACTACTGCGAGGCGCTCCGCGAGATCTCGACGGCACGCGAGGAGGTTCCGGGACGGCGGGGGTATCCGGGGTACATGTACACCGATCTGGCATCTCTCTACGAGCGGGCGGGCCGCATCAAGGGAAAGAAAGGATCGATTACCCAGATCCCCATCCTGACCATGCCGGACGACGACATCACCCACCCCGTGCCCGACCTGACCGGCTACATCACCGAAGGGCAGATCGTGCTCTCCCGGGATCTCTTCCGGCGCGGCGTACAGCCGCCGATTGACGTTCTGCCGTGCCTTTCCCGCCTGATGAATATGGGTATCGGGCCTGGCAAGACACGGGAAGACCACAGGAACGTTGCCGACCAGCTGTATGCATCGTACGCATACGGGCGCGATCTCCGCAAGCTCGTGGCTATCGTCGGTGAGGAAGCGCTGACCGAACTCGATAAGAAGTATCTTGAGTTTGCCGATGCCTTCGAGCAGCGGTTCGTGACGCAGGGCGGGGAAGACCGGTCGATCGAGCGGACGCTGGAGATCGGATGGGAGCTCTTCTCCATGCTCCCGGAGCATGAGCTCAAGCGGGTGCGGCGGGAGTACATCAGCAAATACCACCCGCACCACCGGGAGGAATGATGCATGGAGCAGGTGCATCCGACACGGATGGAGCTGATGAAAAAGAACGCCCAGATCCGTCTGGCCGAACAGGGGCGCGACCTGTTGAAGGAAAAGATGGACGCCCTGATCCGGGAGTTTCTCCGCGTCGTTCACACGGTCTCGAAATCGCGCGAAGAGCTGGAGTTCCTCTCGGAAAACGCCCGGCGGACCCTCCTGACGGCACAGGCGGTCGACGACTCCGTCGCCCTGCAGTCCGCATCGTTTGCGGCAAAACGGATGGTGACCCTCAATATCAAGGGCAAGAATGTCATGGGAGTGGCTGTGCCGGTCATCGAAAAGCGGAGTTTTTCGCGGAGCATCTGCCAGCGGGGCTATAGCATTATCGGCGTGAGCGGGAGGATTGACGAAGTGGCGGAACGGTACGAGCGCACGGTCGATGTCATCATCGGGCTTGCCGAGACGGAAACGGCACTCAGGAGGCTCGGAGGGGAGATTCAGATGACCCGCCGAAGGGTCAACGCGCTTGAACAGGTGCTGATACCGGAGCTCAAAAAGCAGGCAAAATACATCAGCATCACCATCGACGAGCGCGAGCGGGAGGATATCTTCCGTCTGAAAAAAGTCAAGAAAATCCTCGACCGGAAAAAAAAGGAGAAGATAGCAACCCGGCGGCAGGATGCCGGCACCGCACCGCTCCCCGGGGAGGGCCCTTAATCATAGGTTTTTTTCAGCAGCTCGACCACATCGCCGATGGCGGCATCTCGGTCAATGCCGCCGGTGCGGAGCGTATGCCCGACATCAAGCAGCTTTTCGATATCCTTCGGGGCAAGTCTGGTAAAGGCGCACCGCTCCCATTCTTTCCGCTCCATCCGGATCCAGGCATCCCCCAGCAGTTCGGAAATGACGGCATGGTCCGCACGGGAAATTTCCGCCCAGTATTTGCCGATACTCGTGCGAATCCGTTCAAGCGCCTCCTCGACGCTCTTTTCCTTCTGCATCTGATACATCCTTCGGCCGAGTTCTTCTTCGTTCATGTGGCTCTCGCTCCTGTCCTGTCTGCGTGTGATGTACTATTATGCCATATATATAAAAACCGGGTACGCGCAGGCCCGGGGAACAGGGCAGCGGATCATACTGACGTAAGGATGAGCACGAGTGCGGCAACCGCTCCCACGCCCAGCGAAACGGTTGCCGCAATCTGGATTGCCAGCACGATAACCTGCAGGCGGGCGATGAGTTCCGGGTGCGACCGTGCAAATGTCTGCATCGATCTCTCGTTCATGCATCCTCCCCCGCATTTCGCCGCTGCTCCTGCAGCAGTTTCGTCCGCTTGCGCCTGAAGAGATCCTCGCGTGCCAGCTCCTCGAGATGTGCTTCGATATGCTTCTGCGTGGCACAGAGGCGCGGGATCATAATGGTCTCGAGTGCGTTGACCCGCCGTTTGGTCCGGTGGATCTCCCGTGCGATCCGGTAGAGCGTGCCTTCCTGGGCGGCTAGGCGGAGGGCGGTTGCCAGTACCCGCTCGAACGCATCGGCCGCTTCGTCGACGGCAACCGGGATGCCCACGTACCCGTAGCCCCTTCCTTTGGTGCGGGGTGTGTCGCCGGCATCGCGTAGGGCGGGAACGGCGACGCCCATGATATGGCGGAGGTCCATCCCGATCTCTCCCCGGTCCGGTACTGCGCAGATCGCACTCTCAACACCGCTCCACCCGGCGATCGTGCGGGCCTGTGCAAGGAGTGCAAACGCAGCCCGGCTATCCTCGGAAAACCTGCGCCGATCTTGCCGGTAGGTCTCCATCAGCCGGAGGAACTCCCTGATCATGGCGTCACGCTTTTCTTCGAGGAGATCGTGCCCTTTTCTGGCGAGCACTTCCTTTTTTTTCAGTTTTAAAAGCTCAATCCGGGTCGGGCGGATATTAGGGAGAATCTTCTGCGCCATGCTCCTCCCTCCTGTGTGCCGGATGATACCGGGCAATCATGTCAGGATTGATGCGTTTTAATTCGCCTTCGGGAAGGAGTGCAAGCAGCTGCCATGCTTCGTCCAGCGATTCGCCGATCGAGCGCTGGGCCTGTCCCTGACGGATGAATGCCTGCTCGAACCGATCCCCGAAGGCGAGGAAGGCACGATCCGATACGCTCAGGCCCTCCTCGCCGACCACCGCAACGAGGCTCAATATTTTGCGTGCCTGCGCGTACGCGGAGTAGAGCTGGTTGTTCACATCGGGATGGTCTTCGCGGGTCCTCTCCGGGCCGATGCCGCCCTGCATCAGGCGGGACAGGCAGGGCAGGACATCGACGGGGGGATAGATCCCTTTCCTGTGAAGTTCCCGGGAGAGCACGATCTGCCCTTCGGTGATGTAGCCGGTCAGGTCCGGTATCGGGTGGGTGATGTCGTCGTCGGGCATGGTCAGGATCGGCATCTGGGTGATGGATCCGGGTTTCTCTTTCACCCTGCCCGCACGTTCGTAGAGCGATGCCAGATCGGTGTACATGTACCCCGGATAGCCCCGCCGTCCCGGCACCTCCTCGCGGGCGGCGGCGATCTCCCGGAGCGCCTCGCAATAATTCGTCATGTCGGAAAGGATCACCAGCACGTGCATGCCGAGATCGAACGCGAGGTATTCAGCGGTGGTCAGCGCAAGGCGGGGCGTTACGATCCGCTCGATGACGGGATCGTCGGCGAGGTTGAGGAACAGCACCGTCCGTGAAAAGGCTCCTGTCTCCTGAAAGTCATTGATAAAGAACTCGGCCTCCTCGTGGGTGATCCCCATCGCACCGAACACGACGGCGAAATCCTCCTCCCTGCCCGGCACCCGTGCCTGCCGGGTGATCTGCGCTGCAAGCAGGTTGTGGGGGAGCCCTGCGCCCGAGAATATCGGGAGTTTCTGGCCCCGCACAAGGGTGTTCATGACATCGATGGTTGATACGCCCGTTTCGATAAAATCCCGCGGAAAATCCCGGGAATAGGGATTGATGGTGAAGCCGTGAATGTCCCGGACCGTTTCGGGAATGACGGGATCCCCGCCGTCGACCGGCTCGCCGATGCCGTTGAGCACTCTGCCCAGCATCTCTTCGGAAACAGGTATGTGAAGCGTTTTTCCGGTGAAGCGGACCGATGTCGTTTCCGTATCCAGATCCCGCGTCCCCCCGAAGACCTGCACGACAGCCCGGCTGCTCTGTGCTTCGAGCACCTGCCCGAGCCGCCGCTCCCCGTCGGGGAGCGTGATGCTGACCACCTCGCCGTAGGCAGCGCCGGTGACATCGTCGATCACGATGAGGGGGCCGCTTACCTTACTGACGGTCTGGTACTCGCGGTTCTTCGAGATCATGCGCCGGGGCCCTCCTTTCCGCCGGTTGCATCCGGTGCTGCAAAAGACGCAAACTGCGATGCCATCTCTTCGCTGATTGCCCGCATCTCGGCATCGAGTCCGGCGTCGGGGATGGATCCCATGCGGGCAATCCTTGTTCTGACGGGAAGCGTCGCCACGGCGTCAACGGTCCCACCCCGTGAAATCCCCTTCTCCGCGAATTCGTGGAATGCAAGAATGGTTTTCATCATGGCGTACTGCTTTGCCGGGCTGCAGAAGGTGTCGACTGCATGAAACGCATTCTGCACAAGATAACTCTCCCGGATCATCTCCGCCATCAGCATGACCAGCCTGTCGTTCTCCGGCAGGACATCCGATCCGACCAGCTGGACGATCTCTTCAAGTTCGCTCTCCTTCTGCAGGGTGTTCATCATCCTGACCCGCAGAAGATCCCAGTCGTCGCCGGCGTGTTTGTGCCACCATGTCCTGACGGCATCGAGGTACAGGGAATAGGATTCCAGCCAGTCGATAGCGGGAAAATGCCGCCGGTATGCAAGCTCCGCATCGAGCGCCCAGAAGACCTTGACGATGCGAAGGGTGTTCTGGGTGACGGGTTCCGAGAAATCCCCGCCCTGCGGGCTGACCGCCCCGATGATGGATACCGAACCCGTGCGTTTCTCTTTTCCGAGCGTGGTGATGCGGCCGGCACGTTCGTAGAATTCGGCGAGGCGGGATGCGAGATATGCCGGATACCCTTCCTCGCCGGGCATCTCCTCGAGCCGGCCCGAGATCTCCCGCATCGCTTCGGCCCAGCGCGAGGTGGAGTCCGCCATCAGGGCGACGTCGTATCCCATGTCCCGGTAGTATTCGGCGATGGTAATACCGGTATACACGCTCGCTTCGCGTGCGGCGACGGGCATGTTGCTGGTGTTGGCGATAAGGACGGTTCGTTTCAGCAATGGCTCGCCGGTGCGGGGATCGTCGAGTTCCGGAAATTCGCGCAGCACGTCGGCCATTTCGTTGCCCCGCTCACCGCACCCGACATACACGATGATATCCGCATCGACCCACTTGGCAAGCTGCTGCTGCACGACCGTCTTGCCGGAGCCGAACGGCCCGGGGACGCTTGCGGTCCCCCCCTTGGCGATCGGAAAGAAGGTGTCGATGACCCGCTGCCCGGAAATAAGCGGCACCGAGGGCTCGAGCCGTTCCGAATACGGGCGTGGACGCCGCACCGGCCATTGCTGCAGCATCCTGATGCCCAGCGGTCCCCGGCGCGTTTCGAGCGTAGCGATCTCCTCCTCAATCCGGTACCGCCCGGGTTCTGCGATCTCCCGGATTGTCCCCCGCCACCCGGGGGGGACCATGATCCTGTGCGTAATCACCCCGGTCTCAGGGATGCTGCCGATAACGTCTCCCGGTTCGACGGTCGTGCCGGCGGCAACCGCCGGCTCGAACTCCCAGGCGGCGGTGCGGTCAAGGGACGGCAGATGAATGCCTTTGGTGATGCAGAACCCGGCTTCCTCTTCAATGGACCGGAGCGGCCGCTGGGTGCCGTCGAAGATGGTCCCCAGCAGTCCCGGCCCGAGCTCTGCCGAGAGGGGGAGTCCTGTCCCGGTGACGGGCGTTCCTGCGGTGATGCCGGCGGTTTCTTCATAGACCTGGATAGTTGCGGTATCCCGGTCGAGGCCGATGATCTCGCCGATGAGTTGTTCATCACCGACTTTGACCAGTTCATACATCCGTGATCCCGCCATTCCCGCCGCCATTACGACCGGGCCGGTTATCCTGGTAATGGTGCCCTGAATCTTCACTCTGCTTTCCCTCCTGTGGCAAATGTCCTCCCGAGCGCTCTCCCCAGCAGATCCGCTGCAGGGTCGGCACCTGCAGGCGCGCCCTCCTTCCCCGGCACCGGCAGGATCACCGGAAACGGCTGCGCGGCGTTTCTGTTCTCGTCGATCTGCTGCCTGACATGGGCGGCACACCGGTCCTGAATCAGGATCACGCCGATGCCGGGCATCTGCAGGCACTCCTCCAGTGCCGCCCGGGTTTCCGCTGCAGAGGCGGCATGACGGGCGATTTTTATGCCTGCGAGCCCGAATCCGGCAACCATGTACCGATCACCGATGACTGCAATCTTCATACCGCCGCCTCCTCCTGTATCGTGAGCCGCATTATCGCATCCGCTTCGAATCCCTCGTCGATGCCGCGAAGCAGAATGCCAAGGTTTTGCACTTCCATCCTCCGCCCGACAAGGAACTGGATGAGGGGCGCGGGACCATACCGGTAGAGCATGGCAAGATCACGTGCGGCATCGAGCAGCATTGCATCAAGGGCCTGATCAACGGCGATGAGACTTCCCGTTTCCCGGAACTGCCCGATTGCCGCGGCCATGTTGCCATGCAGCCGCAACGCCTCAAGTTCCCCCAGCACCTCACCCGCCGTCCGGGACTCGGCGAGGCGCTGGAGGGCAGGCACCGACAGGCGATAGCCGCCGGGCAGGAGGCGTACGCCGGCTGCCCCACCCCCGTGGGTATCCCTGACCGCCCTCAGCACGATCCTGATATTGGCGGCGTCAATCCATGTTCCCGCAAGGATTTCGGCGGACCCCCGATCCGCTGCATCGAGCATGGCCGGCACGGCCCCGAGTTCTTCCGCGACGAAACGGTCAAGTGCCTCCTCCAGCGGGAGCGGTACACCCGCATCATGGTACGCCGGAAGCGCCGGGGACAACACGCTCCCGTACGGCGTGTAGTCAAGCGGGGACACGAGGTCATCAATGGAGCGGCTCGCGGCGATGCTGCGGACCAGTTCGGTCGAGAGGATGCCGATCGGAGTAAGCGCTGCTGCAACCGCATCCTCCGGCATTCCCGCGTGGAGCGCCCTGATGGCGGTTTTCAGCATTCCGGCCTCCTCGATCGTGGTGTAGGCACGAAACAGCGGTTTCGCCGAATCCGGTGCTATGGCTTCAATAGCGTCGCACTCCCCGAAATAGAATGCCTGTAACGCCGCTTCGATCTCATGCAGCGAGGCAATTTCCCGAATGCCGATGTCAAGCCCTGCACTGCGGGTTTCACTGACGGCATCGGCGAGATCACGTGCCGCCATAATCCGGCCGATCGTCTCCTTGTCAAGGCAGGGATTTCCTTTCGCGGTGACAAAAGCGTTTGGATAGGAGAACTGGGTAATCGCGAGGATAATCCGGAGGTAGGCCATGAGTTTGACCAGGAATACCGCTGTCAGCATCAGCAGTGCAAAGAGGGGGAGAAGGATCTCCGGCGGGGCTGCGGCAATGAGCTCCGGATAGGGTCCCAGAAGGTCGGCTCCGAACGTCATGGCATCTCACTTCCGGAAGAGAATGCCGACGATGCCGAAGAGCAGGCCGTCTCGCAATCTCTCCATTCGTGCCTCGAAGGTATTGTTAACGGAAATTTTCCCGTTTTTTGTCCTGAGAATCACGCCTCCGGTCGCGATTGCGCACTCCGGCTGAAGGGACAGGCTGTGGTTTTTATTGCCAATCTCCCTGCAGATCCCTGCAATCAGTTCGCGATCGCGCTCGGTGCAGGTCAGGATGACCTCGCTGCTGTCCAGTTCTTCAATGCCGCCCTCTATCAGGCGCCGTACGACCGCCCGGTATGCACCCGTCCCGGCAAGGTACGTCAGCGCCTTCTCCGCCTCCGCAAAACAGAGCGATATTGCCTTCTCCCGTTCTTCCCTGGAAATTGTCCTCGCATCCATCGATGCCTGGGCAAGGATCCTGCGGACGGACATGCGCCGCTCCCGCCTGCCGTCCGCGAGAATGCGTGCATATGCCGCATCAGCCTCCGATCGGGCGGCGGCGATGATGGCATCAGCCTGCCTTTCGGCATCTGCGTCGATGTGTTCGATCTCGGCGCGTGCGTGCGTGTTGATTCTCTCGATGATGCTGTCGATTCCCATGTATCCAACCCTTCCCGTTACGCTCCCCCTATCAGCCCGATGCCGAACATGATCAGAATGGCAATGAGCAGCCCGAATATCGCGAACGTCTCGGACATAACCGCAAAAATAAGCGCCCTTCCCATGACCTCAGGTTTTCTGGCACTGGCGACAATGCCCGCACCCGCGGTGATCCCCTGCCCGATCGCCGAGAGGCCGGCAAGCCCGATGGCAAGGCCGCACCCGATCGCCGCAAATCCCACGGCATCGGCAATGGTATAGACGCCGGTGAACATGCCGGTGAAGGCCATCAGGAGGATCGCGACAAGCAGGCCGTAAATTGCCTGCGTCTCGGGAAGAACGGAAAATACCAGCCCTTTCCCGATGGCAGAACGGTCTCTTCCGGCGACAGCTACACCGTTGCTTGCCGCAATACCCTGTCCGATTGCTGAAAGGCCTGAAAAACCGACAGCGATTCCTACCCCAAGCGCGGCAAGACCAACTGCCACCGGAATATCCTCCGGCGTTCCGCCCAGCACCCCGGTGCTCATGAGGAGAAGGATCGCGATTAACAGGCCGTAAATTCCCTGCGTCTGGGGCAGCGCCTGAAAAACCAGCGACATCCCGAATTTATCAGGATCAACGGCGGTGACGCCCGCTGCAGCGGCTCCCGCAATGCCTACCCCTATTCCTGCGCCAAGTGCGGAGAGCCCGACAGCCAGCCCCGCCCCGATGATGACCAGCACCGTGCCTACGCCAAGAACCATATCAATCATCTCCAAAGAGTTTGGTTACATCCCTTCTGACCATGAACGGCTGGAATCCCTTTCCGCCGCCCTGGTAGAATTTCCCAAAGAATTCGACAAACTGAAGCCTGAGCGAATGAATGAACGCCCCCAGTGTCTGGAGGACGAAGTTGAAGGTCTGGCCGATAACAAAGACTGCCATGGCGGCCACGATCTGCAGCGGATGGTCTCCTGCGACCATCTGGGTAAGGATATTGACCGTCATCGCTATCCCGCCCGTCGCAAGGGCGAGGGCGAGGAGACGGGCATAGGAGAGCCAGTCGCCCAGAAATCCGGTGAGGTGAAAGACCCCGAGGGGGCCCTGCCGCTGCATGACGAGTGCAACCCCGGCGATGCCGAGGGCAGAGCCTGCCCACTGCACCGGTGCGGGGACGGCAGCCCAGCTGAAAAACGAGAACAGAAAGATTGCTGCCGCCGGCTGGATCATGAACCATGACGCCTGATCGGTGATGAACGAACGAATCTGCTTTTTTCTCAGGTTCTGGTATGCTGCAATCACGAGCCCCAGGTTGATCTGGAGAACCCCGATTACGAGTGCGATCTGCAGGAACCTCACCGGCGACTCAAGGGCGTTGATAAGCACGAATGGCGGCGCAATGCCGAAAAACCGCGGCAGGAAATCGCCGAGATATCCCCCCTGCAGGATCCCGGAGACCACCGTCGCGCCCCCTGCGACCATCAGGATTGTGCCCGCGTCACGCACGGGCGGGCTAAACGTGCCGGCACCGTTCCTGAGGATCCAGCCGATGAGCACGATAAGCGCCCCGTAGACGGCATCGCCCAGCATCAGGGCAAAAAAAATGATGAGCAGCGGAGCGGTGAAGATCGTGGGATCAATCTCGTCGTATCGCGGGCGGGAAAACATCGTCGTCACCACTTCAAACGGCCGCAGCCATGACGGATTGTTGTATTCTATCGGGATCTCCTCCCCTTCGGCGGGATCGCGGAACCGGACGAACCCGTTGCCTCCTGCGGCGGCCATGCAGATCTCCTCGAGACGGTCCGTATCTCTCGCAGCGACCCACCCCTCGAGCACGACGGTCTTTGCGGTCCGCCCGAGATGCAGGTAGGTCAGCATCCGCTCCTTTTCGATGGTGAGCTCTTCGAGCAGGGAGAGGATGTTTTTCCCGTATTTTTCGTCGATGGCAGCAAGCGATGCTGTTATCTCCTCTTCGCGGGCGGCAAGATCGCGGCATTCGCTCTCTATCCGGCCGAGGACCTCACCGGGAGTGCCCGCCGCCGCTTCGTACTCAAGAATGCTCACCGCCGGGTCCCGGAGGAGCGGCCTGATCCGGTCGATATCTTCGTGCAATACCGATATGATGGCAATATGCATGCCGTCTGACGGCACGGACGTAACCGTGCACCCGCCGGTCCCCGCACCGAGGAGGCGAACGGCAAATTCCTCAAAAGCCGGCTTTTCGACTGAAACAGGGATAATATCGAGATAACCGGAAGTTCCGAGATAGCCGATGTCGATGTCAAACGGGGCAAGGGCACCCATGGTTTCGCGGTAGATCCGCAGCTTGCCAAAACGTTCGCGGATCCGGGCGATCTCCTGCTGGAGGTCCAGGGCATGCCGCGTTTCCGGGAGAATTTTTTTCACATCGAGGCAGATGTCGTGCAGCGTCCGCCGCTGAACCGGTATCTTTTCCCGTGGCGCCGGAAACAGGATATCCTTCGCGCTCACCGGTGCGATGCCCCGTGCTTCCCTCATGGCATCGAGAATGGCGGATAACCGCTGGATATTTTTTGCACAGCGGTCAAGCTCCGGCGATCGTTCTTCTTCGGCAAGCATGGCCGCAATATCGCTCCGGGACTCCCTGATGCCGGCGATCTCCATGATCCCTGCTTCGTGAAGGGCGGCAATGACCGCAGGTTTGTAATCCTCATGAATCCCGATGAGCGCTTTTTTCATCTCCAGCGGGAGAAACATCGATCTCACCCGTTATTGCATCAATGATATACTGCACTGCCTCTGCCATGTTCTGGTCCCGTACCTGTTTGATGGCTGCTGCTGTTATCCTCGCTTCCTCCCTGATTCGACCGGCCTGGGCGAGTGCGGATCCTTCCGCTTCAAGATGAAGCCGCATTACTTCTCTCTGCCCCTCTTCGACCCGTTGCTCGACCATGAGAGCGGCATCGCTCTCTGCTTTCCGGATGCGTTCTTCGCTTTTTTCACGTGCCGCCTGGATGCGGGCAACAGCTGTGGCTTCGGCTTCTTTTATCGCCGTGATTTCATTGTAGGGCATGGCCGATCCCGTGTACTCCTGTGAGATACGCAGAGATGGATATACTAATATATATAATTTATTTGCATTTTACTACGGAAAACGGGCAGCATTCCTTTCTGAACCCCGGTTGTCCTGTCGCCCTACCCGTTGTAGCTTCCTGCTGCGCAGGTTGACGGTTCGCTCGGCGTGCCAGTGCGGCTGCCTGCAGTATGGACAGGAGTACCTGCGGGAGCAGTGCGGCCTGCCGTACCGGGACGCGCACCGGCACGGGACCGCAACCAGCCTTTTCAGGAGCGGGGAACCGGCTTTCCCGGGCCCTTATTTATATTTTATTGATTATATTAAAATACTTGAAATAAAGATGGGTGGATGACCACGTATGCCCCTGCAGAGCACATACCCTTCGAGAGAGGAGCTCTATCCTCTTGTCCGGAAAAAACTCCGTGAGTGGTATCCGGAAAACCGGGGATGGAAAATCATGGACCGCACCGAAAGCCCCGGCATCCTGCCGGACTTCCTCATCGAGAAAAATTCCGGAGGCAGGATTGAACGCAGCATCTGCTGTATCGAGACTGTTGCTGCGATCACCGAGGACATTGTCCGCCGCATCGAGCATTACAGCCTGATGCTCTCCGGCAAGGACATCGCCGTTCTCGAGCGGATTCTCGCCGTCCCCACCGGGACGGACACGAAGCTCGTCCCTCGCGGGTACTCGATTCTCCACCTCCCCGTGCCCCGACCAGCGTAACGGGACAGGCGGTGGCTGGCCCGGTGCCGTTGGTATGCACTAGCGGTTGCCGTATATCATGATCCGGGCAGGCTCCTGCACCGCATGCCGCATCAGGAATCCGTTTCCGGGCGCTGCTCTTAATACAATCAACCGGCAATAGATAGTGGGCCTTTTTGCGCGAGGGTTGCTGAGCCTGGCCAAAGGCGCCGGACTTAAGATCCGGTCCCGCAGGGGTCCGTGGGTTCGAATCCCACCCCTCGCATCTTTAAATGGGGTTATTACTAAGACGAAAAAATGCAACATCGCGATACCTGATATACGCGATAGCTGATCACGTCCCTGTCAAGTGTTACTAATTGTCATAAAATTGCTACTGAGTGTTTGACTCAGATGTAAGGTATGAGGGGGAGTGATGTGTGGGAACAAAGTATCATCATCTCATTTCATTGCCATGCAATTTTGATTATCACCCAAAATATAAAAGGGAATATTTAACATT
>JAAEEQ010000066.1 GCA_013415665.1 Methanomicrobiales archaeon | reverse complement strand
AAGGCATAACAGCGAGAAAGTCGGGTGAGGTGGCAAAGATGACAAAAATTCTCGAATTCTACAAATGCGAAACGTGCGGCAATGTCGTGATGATAACGCATACCGGGGAGGGTGAACTGGTCTGCTGCGGTGCTCCCATGAAGCGTCTTGAGGAAAAGACGGCCGACATGGGCAAGGAAAAGCATGTCCCGGTGATAGAAAAGACGGCGACGGGCATCCGCGTCAAAGTCGGCGAAGTCCCGCACCCCATGGAAAAAGAGCACTATATCCAGTGGATATCCGTAAAAAAGGACAGAAATTTCTATATTCATGCACTTCGCCCGGGTGAGGCCCCGCAGGCGGAATTCCCCGTTTCCGGCACGGATGTCAAGTCGCTGATATACTGCAATGTCCACGGCCTCTGGACCAACAGGAAATAACCTTTTTTGCACCGGTTAAAGGAAGCGGAGCTGAAAGGACGAAAACCGGCAGCGGTCAGAGGGAGCCATGTACACCGGCGGCAGGGATGCATTTCCGTGATGTAATCGCCCGTTCCGAATTCATTTTCACTATCGGTGTTGCAGGAGATAGCGGTTCGGGGAAAACGACTTTTACAGACGCCATCCGTACCGTGTTCGGGCAGGAGCTTGTCAGCACCATTACGCTCGACGATTACCACCGGTACGACAGGAACGATCGCCACAGGAAGGGAATGACACCCCTCGTTCCCGCAGCAAACAATATCGGGCTGCTCGAGCGTCATCTCTCCCTCGTAAAGCGGGGGCAAAGCTTCGACAAGCCGGTGTACGACCACGATACGGGCATGTTCGCTCCGCCCGAGCACTTTACGCCGACAAAGATTGTCATTTTCGAGGGGCTCCATACGCTCTTTACCGGGGCGCTGCGGCGCAACCTGGACTTCACCCTCTTCGTCGATCCCGACGAATCCGTGAAAAGGGAGTGGAAGCTGAAACGCGATGTGACGGACCGGGGGTACGTGGAGGCAGATGTGGTTGCGGAGATGGAAAAAAGAAAACCAGACTATGAACGGTACATCGCCCCCCAAAAGGCTTTTGCCGATGCGGTGGTACGCATCGCCCCTTCGCAATTCGGCGGGGGCGGCGGTGCATCGCGATACCGGGCCACCATCCTGCAGCGGCGTGAGCAGCACAGTACCCCCGGCATCGCACTTTCAATCGATCTCGCCAGCATCCTGGCGCTCGCCGAAAGGGACTTTCTCCTCGAATTTGTTGTGACCGGAGAAAAGGAAGAAAAGAGGGGGGCGCTGACGGTCGACGGCGAGCTGCACTGCGACATTATCGGCCGCCTCGAACGGCATGTCGAACGGGAAACGGGTATTTCCCCTGTTGCGTTCCTGGCAGGGAAGGAGTATGTCTCTGCGATCGAAATCGTCCGCCTTATCCTCGCGTGGCGGATCATCGGCAGGCGCATCGCCCTCGGTGCCGGAGTGGACGATGCGTCGTGAAAGGCAAAGGAATAAGAGATTACAGCGCATTTTTTAGACAATGGATAGGATCGAGCAGTTCTCGATCATCGCGGACGATATCGGCAATATTCTCCGGTTTATCAGCTTCGGCACCTGCCTCCCGCTTCTTGTCACCGTCATGTACGGGGAGTGGGATATGCTGTTTCCGATGGCAACCGTTCCGGTGACCCTGTTTCTTCTGGGAAGCCTGCTCCTGCAGATCCCTTCAACCCCCCGGGAGGCGCGGTTAAGCCAGGCGCTTTTTGCGGTCGCCCTCATATGGCTCATCTGTTCCGTCATCGGTGCCCTGCCCTTCACCCTCGGCATCGGCATGCCCTATCTTGATGCCGTCTTCGAGGCGATGTCGGGCTGGACCGATACGGGGCTCACCCTGCTGCCTTCGGTCGATGAAACCCCCTATACCCTGTTGTTCTGGCGCTCCCTGATGCAGTGGCTCGGGGGGCTTGGCATCGTGGCATTCACCATATCCATGGCAACCAGGTCCGGCATCACACCGTCGCGCCTGTACCGGTCCGAAGGGCGTACGGAAGCCTTCATGCCGAGTGTCGTGGGGACGGCGCTGCAGATGTGGAAGATTTATATCATCCTGACCATCGTCTCAATCATCTGGATCAAACTTTCGGGAATTCCCCTCTGGGACGCGGTAAACATCGCCATGGTCGCGATTGCCACGGGAGGTTTTTCCGTTCACAGCGCCGGCATTCCCTACTATGAAAACGCATTCCTTGAACTGCTGATCATCCCGGTCATGATAGCGGGGGCTCTCCCCTTCAAACTCTACTACCTCGCCTATCACAAAAAGCAGCGGCTGCTCGCATCCGACGAGCAGGCAAAGCTCCTTCTCATCCTCATCGCGCTCGGGCTCATCGTGGTGACATTCGATCTTATGCAGTTTACCGGCCTCGATCCCGCCAATGCCGTGCGGCAGGGCCTTTTCATGACGGTCGCCGCGGTCACCAGCACCGGTTTTCAGGTTGCTTCGCCGCATTCGTGGGCGAACGTAACGGTGATGTTTCTCGTCCTCCTGATGATCATCGGCGGATCGTCGGGCAGCACGGCAGGCGGCATCAAGCTCTCCCGCATCGCGCTCGGCTACCGCGGACTGATCTGGTGGTTCAAGCGGGTGTTTGTCAGCGGCAAGGTGCTCGTTCCGTTCAAGTACGAGGGCAAGGTCATCCCGAAAAACGTTGCGGAACTCGAAGTGTCGAAGAATATGCTCATCATCATCCTCTATATCCTGATCATCTTCATCGCCGCCATCATCATCATGCACATGGAAACGGGCACGTACGATACCAGCAACATCATTTTTGAGATCGTCTCCGGGATGTGCAATAACGGCATTTCAACCGGCTTTGTAACACCGGACATGTCCGCCGTATCCAAGATCTGCTTTATCCTCGTCATGTGGATAGGGAGGCTCGAGGTGATGCCGGTCATCGTCCTCGTCATGGGGCTTGTCAGGGGCTTTGAGCGCTGACCCGGGCCATAGTTTTTCAACAAAATTTTCATCAATGCAATAATAATGGTGCAACGCCAACTAGTACCTCGCAATGAAACAGATTGCGCTCTATGGGAAGGGTGGCATAGGCAAATCGACGACATCGGCAAACCTCTCCGCGGCGCTGTCCGACACGGGACTCGACATCATGCAGATTGGATGCGATCCCAAGCACGACAGTACCCGGATGCTGATGCATGGCACGTGGATCCCCACGGTTCTTGATCTCGTTCGGACGCGCCAGGAGTCCGAAATCTCGGTTAGCGACGTGGTGCATACCGGGTATAACGGGATCCGGTGTGTCGAGGCGGGGGGGCCCGAACCGGGGATCGGGTGTGCCGGCAGGGGGATTATCGCCACGTTCCAGCTCCTCGAACGGCTCGGTGCCCTGTACGGCGATGTCATCCTCTATGATGTTCTTGGCGATGTCGTCTGCGGCGGGTTCGCCATGCCCATGCGGGAAGGGTATGCACAGGAAGTGTACCTGGTGACGTCAGGCGATCTGATGTCCCTGTATGCCGCAAACAACATCTGCAAAGCTATCCAGCGGCTTTCGCGCAGGACGCGGACAACGTGTCTGCTGGGAGGCGTCATCTGCAACTCGGCGAACATCACCGATGAAAAAGACCTTGTCGCTACGTTCGCCCGGCGGATCGGCTCCCGCCTCATCACCTTCATTCCACGTGACCGGATCGTCCGGGTCGCGGAGGTGAACCGCCAGACGGTCATCGAATACGCACCGGACTCTCCGCAGTCCGATATTTACCGGAGCCTTGCAGAAGCGGTCTATACCAACGATATGCTGACCATTCCCACGCCCATGGAGACGGATGAACTCGAAGATCTCGCTCTCGAATACGTGTAGATATGAAGGGTGTACTGTAACGGGGGCACTCGCAGTCACCGCGTTTGTACCGGACGGCATCAGCATCGTCCATGGTCCGTCGGGATGCACCCAGCATAACGTATCCCTGCTGCATTCGACCCTGATGCAGCATGAAAAACCCTCAATTCCCCGGATTATGACGACGGCACTGGGTGAACGTGAGATTATTTTCGGCGGGGAGAGCGCCCTTGAAAAGGCGATTGGCATCGCCCTCGAGCGCTCCCCCCATGCGATATTTGTCATCAGCACCTGTGTGGCCGGCACCATCGGCGATGATATCAACGCCGTCTGCGCCCCGGAGCGCGATGTGCCGGTGATTCCCATCGACTGTGCGGGCTTTCTCAACGGCGGGTTCCGGCAGGGATTTGTCAGCGCCCTTATCGGCCTGTCGACGCTTATCGGCCCGTGCGCACCCGGCGGGGATGCGGGCGTCAATATTATCGGTGAACGCAATCTCGAGGTGGATGCGGAGCAAAACTTTGCCGAGGTGGAGCGAATCCTGGCGTCCCTTGACATACCGGTTAATGTCCGGTATGTCAGGAATGCTGCGACAGCCGATATGAAAAGGTTCGGAAATGCCGGCCTGAACCTCTTTCGCGAGGATCCCGGGGGATTGCTCTCCCGCTTTTTTGCACAAAACTTCAGCCTTCCCGCCATATGCGGATATCCGACCGGACCGCAGGCAGCCCTCGACCTGATATCCCGCCTCGGCGCCATATACAAAACTGACTGTCGCGAGGCGTTGCGCGAAGAAGAGGCGGCATGGGAGGCGCTGGCCGATGATTTTTCCGACCTGAGGGGCCTTGCCGTTTCGCTGGCACCGGATCCCTCCCCGGCTGATGGCAGAGCTGCCCGGGATTTCACGGAGTATTTTGGCATTGCTCTTTCCCGGAACGCCCCGGCAGTTCCCTGGAGCGATCCGGTGGGGATTGGCGGTGCCCGCCGGCTGCTGCGGCAGTGGAGGAGGAGAGCGCATGGATACTGAGTGCGGCAATCCCGTTTGGCCGTGCGCCATGGCAGGCGCCGCTGCATGCCTTTCAGGCTTCGACGGGCTCGGCGTCATACTCCACGGCTCGAGCGGGTGCTATTACTTTACCCGTTCCCTCGTACAGGCTCCCCTGTACTGCACCTATCTCGGGGGGGAGGAGGCGATCTTCGGCACGGAAGAACGCCTCCGGGCGACGATAAACGCCCTGAAGGGCCGGTACGAGATGATTGCGGTCTTACTGATGTGCGTTCCGTCGATTATCGGTGAAGACTGCCGCGAAACATTGCCCTGCAGTGATGTCATATGGGTGGACGTACCCGGCTATGCCGGACAGCTCGAAGAGGGCTATGCCTCTGCGCTGGAGGCACTCGCACCGCGGGTCGGGGAGGGCGTTTCAGGAGTCAATATCGACGGCATAGCGGGAACGGACCGCTTTTCCAGGGGAAATGCACGGGAGGCGGAACGGCTGCTACGCAAAGCCGGGCTTTCCGTGGCGACACGGTTCTGCGATACGACCCTGCACGCGGCATACCATGCCGGGGCGGTCACCGTCGAAACAAACCCGGACATACAAAGCGGTGTCGGCACCTCCGCCGGCTCCCTGCTCGGGCTGGAAAACCTGAAAGCAACGATGCGACACCTGGAATCGTGCTGCTCCACGGCCGACATCGATCCTGTGCTTCGTGAAATCGAGGCGACGGAGGAGGCTGTTGTCCGTGCCTGCGACCGGTTCCTTCAGCACAACGATCCGCCCGCGACAGCAATTTTTTCAACCGCGTCGTATGCCCACTTCATGGCCGGCCTGCTCGCCACCTATCTCGACGCGGATATCGTGGCGGTGGGAACCCGCAACGAGCCCGGATTTCCCATGGCTTTCGGGCGCCGCGCCGCAAGCCTCGACACCATCGGCGCCATGATCGAGGAGAGCAGCCCCGCACTCCTGATCGGATCCAGCTACGAGCACGCTCTCGCCCCCGGCATCCCCTTTGTCGGCATGACCTACCCCCTTCGGGGGCAGTATATGCTCCAGCACCGTGCCCTTGCCGGGACCGAGGGCGTTCTCGGGATCATGGAAGCGGTGCTGAATGCGGCAGGAGGTCGTTCCTGCCACCGCATCTGATGCTTTTTTAGTCGAATTTGTAATACCGCCGCAACCATGCACGGATTTTTTCCGATTCGATCCAGCCGCTGTCGAGTTTGTCGACGATGCGGTTGATAATGGCAGCCTGCGAAACGATTTCCTCCGTCAGTTTTTCGTTTTCGTCATGCATGAGCGCAAGACCGACGATCGCCTGCAACGGATTGCGGATGTGGTCGTTAAGGATGGCGAACTGCTCCATATTCTTTTCAATCTGCACGAAGGCCTGGCGTTTCAGTTCTTCAACGTCCCGCCGCTCGGTGATGTCCCGGGCTGCCGACAGGACCGCTGTCGTGCCCATGTAATCCAGAAACTTGACGTTTACTTCCATCGGGATGTGTCTGCCGTCTTTCGTGATGTATTCGGTTTCAAAGATTGCCTTGCCGCTCTCGTCTTCAAGCGCTGCCTTTCTCGACGTGACGAATTTTGCCACGTCGGATGCGGGCACAAGACTGGTAATCGACATCCCGAGGATCTCCCTGCGCTCATAGCCAAGACGGTCGCACCCGGCTTCGTTCACCTCGAGAAAGGTGCCGGGCCGGTCGTCATGGGTGACTTCATAGACCAGGAGGATATCGTCCCAGCTGTTGAAGAGCCGCTGGTACCGTTCCTTTGACTCCCGCAGGCGATCGTCGAGATGAAGCTGCGAGTATTCAAGTTCCCCGAGCATGCCGTTGATCGCCGTCGCGAGGCTGGCCATTTCATCATCCCCCTTAACGGGTATTCTTGCGGCAAAATCCTTATTCAAGCCGATTTCCTGTACCCGGGCGCTCAGGAGAGAAAGCCGTGAAAGAATGTATTTCTGGAGCAGCACGATCATCAGCACGCCAAAAACCACGCCGCCACCGACCATGATGAGGAGAAAGGAAAACATGCCTGCTTCACCCTGTTCGGAAATGATGCGGGGCATTGTCGCACGGAGAATAATGGCAGGATTGCCGGAGATGTCATTGATGAGGCTGTACCCCGCCATCGTCTCGCTGTTGACGGCACGGGTGACGAGGGGGGCATTCACGCTGATGCCCCCCTCGTCATTGCGCTTCAGAAATTCATTCGATTCCGTAGTGTCCGGTGAAAAGAGTCCGCTGAGAGCCGGCACCGTCGTGGCATAGTCGTAGGGAATGATCTCGACCGGCAGCCCGGTAACGAAGCCCAGATGATCGATCTCCGTGCGATCAAGGTCACGGGCGATGACGACCATCCCCGCAGGCGTACCTTCCCTATCTGCAACGGTGCGGGAAGCGACCAGCAGTGTTCCTTCGGGGATCGTCAGCAGGCCGATCACCTCAGGTGCAGGTCCTTGGGTTGTTCCCGCGATCGCCCCGGAAAGGCTCTCCGGGACGGACGCCGGAGCCTTTGATTTCAGATCAAAACCCTGGCCTGCGAGAGGCGTTCCGTCGGCCGCGAGAATGAGAAAATAATTGAAGCCCAGCCGTTGATACAGGGCCATATCCATCGCATCTATCGGCGGATTCGAATGATCGCCTGAAAGAAATGCTGCCATGTCATCTCGCGACGCCAATTCGAATGCAACGCCGTCGAGAATGCTGATATCGTCCGCAAGCGCGTTTGCAAGGTGGCGGGCGTTCTGCAGAGCCTGGTCCTCCTCGGCCTGCACGAAGTTGGCAAGAAGAAGCGAAGATGAAGCAGCATACAGTACCGCGATCAGGCCGACAAACGCCAGAGCAATGATGATGCTGGTTTTCTGGTAAATCTTCACGGTCATCCTTCCCGATCGGCCACCAGCGAAAGGCTGGGGGCTCCCACGCACGCGTTCAGGTGCGCTCCCGCGTTTCCGGCACCCTGTTCATAGGTGGGGTACGGGAGCGGAGCAAAATATAGGTTGTGAATTGCGTATTACAGGTCGCCCCTGGAAATATACCGGGCAATAGCGTTTCCGACCTCCCCGGTTGTCGATGACCCGCCCATGTCGCGTGTTGTTATCCCTTCGCGGATGCTCTTTTCGATGCCGGCCACGACGGCGCTGGCGGCTTCGTGCTCGCCGAGGTGATCCAGCAGCATGGATCCCGCCCAGATGGTGGCAATCGGGTTTGCAATACCCATGCCTTTGTATTTCGGGGCTGAACCGTGAATCGGTTCAAACATCGAGGTACCCCGGGGATTGATATTGCCGCCGGGAGCGAGGCCGAGGCCTCCCTGGATCATCGCCCCCAGATCGGTGATGATATCCCCGAACATATTGGGTGTCACGACCACATCGAACCACTCGGGATTCTTCACAAACCACATGGTAATCGCATCGACAAAGGAGAATTCTGTTTCCACACGGGGGTACTCCGCACCGATCCGGGTAAAGACGTCGCGCCAGAGGCCGTAGACGTCGGAGAGGACATTCGCCTTGTCGACCGACGTCAGCCGGCGTTTTCGCCGGGCGGCGAGATCGAAGGCGTACCGGATGACGCGCT
>JAAEEQ010000175.1 GCA_013415665.1 Methanomicrobiales archaeon | reverse complement strand
AGGTGCAGCGCCTGCACGCGGATCTCTTCGACGGTGATGCTGTCCGCCTCCACCGGGTGGAGCATTTCAGCAACGATGCTCCGGGTCAGCGATGATGCCTTCACCTTCGCGGGCACGACGATGACGTCGCCGTCCCCCAGCTCCTCGGTCTCGGCAATCTCCCGGCGCGGCAGGGTGACGTGCCGGTCTAACGCAACGCGTTTTCCCGAAACGGCGTCGACGAACGCCTCCGTTGCAAGGTCCTCCACGCAGAACTCACAGCCGTCGAGGTGCAGCCGCCCGCCGTCCGGGCGGTATTCCCTGCCGTCCAGCACGACCGAACGGACGGCGGGTTTGACATCGACGGCGTATTTTCGCTGCCGTTCGTATTCGAGATGGGTCCGGTACTGCAGGTGCCAGAAGGGTTCGTAGCGCTTTTCCATATACCGGAGCAGGGTGTCATCTTTCCGCGACAGGATCATGAGCTTCGACAATGCCCCGAAGGCCTGGCCTTTCAGCTCCTCTGCCTTTACCCGCGCCTGTTCTGCGCCGATCGAATCCTCGAGGGCGAAGATCCGCTGGTCTTCGATGACGAACTCCACACCAGAAATGGCATGGTGTGCCATATGAACATGCCGCCGCCCCATACGGCTTTATTATCCGGCGCCGATCCTCATCGGGGGACGCTGTCCCCGCGGGAGGGAGCATGATGCAGGACAGGGAGCGGATCTATAGCGAATCGGTCGCGCTGCACGAAGCGCACCGGGGGAAGTTAGCGGTCAGGTCGAAAATTCCGGTGCACAACCGGCACGATTTGAGCCTGTGCTATACGCCGGGCGTCGCCGAGGTCAGCCGCCGCGTCGCAGCAGATCCCGCCCTCGCGTATGCGTACACCCTCAAGCGCAACACCATCGCGGTCATCAGCGACGGCAGCGCCGTTCTGGGGCTCGGCGATATCGGCGGGTACGGCGCCATCCCCGTCATGGAGGGAAAAGCCGTCCTTTTCAAGGAATTTGCCGATATCGACGCCTTTCCGATCTGTTTCGCATCGAAAGAGGGCGATCTCGTCGAGCAGATCAAAAACATCGCCCCCGTCTTCGGGGGCATCAACCTCGAGGACATCGCCGCCCCCCGCTGCTTCGCCATCGAAGAGGCGCTGCAGGATATCGGGATTCCGGTCATGCACGACGACCAGCACGGGACGGCGGTCGTCGTGCTCGCGGCCCTCATCAACGCCTGCCGCGTCACCGGGAAGGCATTTGAAGAACTCTCCATTGTGATCTCCGGCGCAGGTGCTGCCGGCAACGCCATCGCCCGGATCCTCAAATGCCTCGGGATCCACGGCACGACCTGCACGACCGTCAGGGACATCCGCATCTGCGACCGGAAAGGCATCCTCTTCCGCGGAAGGGACGATCTCCTCGCACACCCTCACAAGTACATCCTCGCCCACGAGACGAATGCGCAGAACCGGCAGGGGACGATCGCCGACGCCCTGGTTGATGCGGATGTCTTCATCGGCGTTTCCGCGCCGGGTCTCGTGACCGCCGGCATGGTCCGGACCATGGCCCCCGACCCGGTCGTGCTGGCGCTTGCCAATCCCGTTCCCGAGATCATGCCCGAAGAGGCCCACGCGGGCGGTGCCGCCGTCGTCTGCACCGGCAGGAGCGATTACCCCAACCAGGTCAACAACGTGCTCGGTTTCCCCGGCATTTTCCGGGGGGCGCTCGATGCGGGAGCGCAGCGGATCACGGAAAGCATGAAACTTGCCGCGGCCCATGCCCTTGCCGGCTACGTGAAAAAGCCGACACGCACGCATATCCTGCCGAATGTGCTCGACAAGGACGTCACCCGCACCGTCGCCGAAGCGGTCCGGCGGGAGGCCGTTGCCTGCGGGTGCGCACGGTTCGGCGGGTAGCCGTACCCCGCACGCTTCGCCCGGCACAATCTTTTTCTGGCACCCGCCCGTTCCTGATGACGTGGAGGTGGCATGATGGCACAATGGAAATGCAGCGTCTGCGGCTATGTGTACGACGAGGAGCGCGGGGAGCCTGCGACCCATACGCCGGCGCACACGCGCTTTGCAGACCTGCCGGAGGACTGGACCTGTCCCGTCTGCGGGGCGGCAAAAAGCTCCTTTGCACCATTTCCGGACACCGCTCCCGGAAGGATCAGCCGGGCCTGTACGCGCCGTGACAAAATGGAAGTGCAGCGTCTGCGGCTATATCTATGACGAAGATGCCGGCGAACCGGCGACGAACACACCGCCGCATACGCGGTTTGCGGACCTGCCGGAAGAATGGCGATGCCCGGTCTGCGGCTCGAAAAAGAGCGTCTTCGAAGCGGTGCTGGGCGAGGCGGTGCACGAAACCGCAAAAACGACGGTCTCGGACGTGCTGGTCGCCGAGATGGCGGCATGGGGCATCTCGCTCATCTTCGGCCTGCCGGGCACGTCCTCCCTCGGGCTCGTCGACGCGGTCCGCAGGAATCCCGCGATGCGCTACATCGTGGTCCGTCACGAGGAGAACGCGGCGATGGCGGCTTCCGCCTATTACAAGCTCACCGGCAGGATCGCCGCATGCCTGACCATCGCGGGCCCGGGCGCCACCAACCTCGCGACCGGCCTCTACGACGCGAAGGAAGACCGCGCCGCGGTGCTCTCGATCAACGGGCAGGTCGCGACCCAGTACACGGGCCCGGGCGGGATCCAGGAGATCGACCAGGACGCCTTTTTCCGGCCGATCACCGTCTACAACAACACGATCTACGACAAAACGACCGCCGTCCTCCTGCTCACGAAAGCGCTGAAGTACGCCACCCTGCACAAGGGCGTCGCGCAGATCTCGGTCCCGAACGACATCCAGAAAGAGCCGCTCTCCGCCCCGCACAGCTCAAGGGAAGGCTGCATTCAGAATTTCCCGATCGTTCCCGCGGAGCCGGATCTCGCCCTCGCGGCAGACGCGATCAACAGAGCCGGGCACCCCGTGATTATCGCCGGGTGGGGTGCCGTCGAGGCTGCGGGCGATGTCGTCCGCCTCGCCGGGACCCTGCAGGCGCCGGTTGTCACCACCTTCCGCGCCAAGGGCATCCTCCCCGACGGCCACCCGTGGCTCGTCGGAATCCTCGGCTCCGTGGGATCGCCGCAGGCACGCCGGCTTGTCGCGGACGCCGATCTCCTCATTACCCTCGGCGTCGGGTTTTCGAAGTTCACCAACGTCCCGGCCGAAAAAAGGATGGTGCAGTTGGACACCGATCCCGTCAAGCTGGGAAAAAGCGCAGACGGCATATCGCTCTGGGGCAACTGCGTGCATACGCTCCCGCTCCTTATCCCGCGCCTGCAAAAAAGGCCCGATACGGGCATGCGGGAGCAGATCGCCGCGATGAACACCGGGTGGCGGGAGCACCTCGACCGCGAAGCGGATGGAACAGCCGTCCCGCTGCGCCCGCCCTATATCATGAAGGTGCTTTCGGAGGCCATCCCCGAGGATGCCGTCATCACCCTCGACGTCGGCGAAAACCAGTGGTGGTTCGGCCGCAATTTCCGGATGAAGCGCCAGCGGTTCGCGATGTCGGGGTACCTCGGCACGATGGGGTTCGGCCTTCCCGCCGCTCTCGCCGCCAAATGCGCGTATCCCGACAAACAGGTCGTCTGCATCACCGGCGACGGGGGATTTGCCATGGCGATGGCGGATTTCGTCACCGCCGTCAAGTACGATCTCCCCATAGTGGTCGTCGTGCTCTCCAACCGGCAGCTTGCCATGATCCAGGTCGAGCAGATGATGGAGCACTACGAGAACTACGCGACCGATCTCCTCCATCCCGACTTTGCCGCCTTTGCCGAGGCCTGCGGAGGGGCAGGCATCAGGGTTGCGGAGCCGGCGGCGCTGAAAGGGGCCATCGAACGGGCGCTTGCCCTCAACCGCCCCGTCATC
>JAAEEQ010000065.1 GCA_013415665.1 Methanomicrobiales archaeon | reverse complement strand
TGTTGATATCGTGCGCCATGATATCCAGGAACAGGTTCGCCTCGGCATTTGCCTCATGCAGTTCGGACGTCCGCTGCGCAACCAGTTCTGCGAGCGCTTCGCTGTAGCGCTTGATCCGATCCTCCGACTGGCGCAGTTTTCTGATCATCTCCTGCAGGGTGGCGATCATCGCGTTGATGCTCGTTTCAAGCTGGACGAATTCCCGCCCTCCGGTAACCCGGACGCCATGGTCGAGATCCCCGTGCGCCACCCGGTCGGTATCCTCGGCGATCTTCCTGATGGGGTAGGTTATCCATAACGCGCCTGTCCCGGCAAGAATGAGGCAGATCATGCAGGCAATGGCGGCGATAGCGATATGGGTCGACAACAGCGAGGCGATCGTGTTATCGATGCTTCTGGTGTCGTAGACGAGCTCCACGATCAGGCTTGGGTTGGAGGGAAAGCCGGGATCGGACAGATCGATAAAGATGTATTTCGTCCGGGTACCGTTGACCGGATCCGATATTTCAACGTTCTTTCGCTCGCGGAAGATGCTCTTTAACAGCGCCTGTTTTTCTTTGCCCGGTGCCGGGAATTCGGACCCGATGGTCTCGCCGACGAAATCGTAAATCCACACCTCCTTCAGCACCGGATTGAGCTGCCGCAATTCCTCGGTCGTCTGTAAAAACCGGAGATTACTGCGGTATTCAATGAATTCTTCCGATACCAGCCCGAGTTCGAGAAGATAGGCATGATCCGGCGTCGGCATATAGGCGAATTTCCTGATGTTGCCCGTCCGCAGTTCCCTGACCACCCGGTCCGATCCGAACGCGTCACCCTCGCGCAAAGCCGTCAGCCGGGCGAAGAAATCGGTGTAGGTGCTGAAATCGAGGCCGTTATCGGGTGCATAGGTCGTATAGCGGATCACCCCTGCGGCATCGATGACATACAGGTCCATAACGCCCCCGAGCCGGGCTTTCAGCCCCTCAAGGTCCATGGCTTCCGGGTTTCTTCCCGCCCGTTCGTACTCGTCGATGAAGAGAACGAATCCCTCCCTCATCCGGTCGTCGAGCGTCGCGTCGAAGAGTTTTAAGCCGGTATCGACGAGCACGAGGGACTGTACGATGGCGGATTCCGTATTGTTTTCCATCTGCCGGTAGCTGGCGGTGAGGTGATCCTCAAGCTCGACAAAATCCAGGTACGAGATGTAGCCGATCGCCGGGATGATGACTGCCAGCACAACTATGAGAAGAAAGCAGGAAAACGGCAGGCGCTGGTGTATCGGCAGGGATTTCGACGTCATGGGCAAGGGCAGGTCTGTAACACATGACATGGGCATGAAGAGAACGTAAATCCTTTCATTTCAATTCGATGATAAAAACCGGGCCTGCCCGGGAAAAAAGGAAAAAATCCGGATGAATACGGATATTGTCCCCGGCACAGCCGGGGATTGCCGGATTGCCGATGGTGTCCGGATTACATCATGCCGGGCATGCCGCCCATACCGCCCATGCCGCCGCCCATGGCCGCCATCTCCTCAGGAGAGGGGCCTTCGCCGCCGCCCATCTTGGATGCGGCGATGACGTCGTCGATACGGAGGATCATGACGGCTGCTTCGGCTGCGCTGGCGATAGCCTGGGTCTTGACCCGCAGGGGCTCGATGACGCCTGCCTTGAGCATGTCCTCGGCTTTCGCGTCGAAGACGTTGAGGCCGAAGGTCTTCTTCTTCTTCTCGTGGGCCGCACGGAGGTCGACGAGCATGTCGATGGGGTCGAGCCCGGCGTTCTCGGCGAGGGTGCGGGGAATAATCTCGAGGGCGCCTGCGAATGCCTCGATGGCGAGCTGGGCACGTCCGCCGACGGATGCCGCGTACTCACGGAGGCGCAGCGACAGTTCGATCTCGGGTGCTCCGCCGCCGACAACGAACTTCTTGTCCTCGACCGTCACGGAGACGACGCGGAGGGCGTCCTCAAGAGCCCGGTCGAGTTCGTCGACGACGTGCTCGGTGCCGCCGCGGACCATGAGGGTCACTGCCTTGGGGTTCTTGCACTCGGTGACGAAGATCATCTCTTCGCCGGAGACCTTCTTCTCCTCGACGAGGCCTGCAAAGCCGAGTTCGCCGGTCTCGATAGCGTCGATGCTGGAGATGACGGCTGCACCGGTTGCGCGGGAGAGCTTGGTCATGTCGGATTTCTTGACACGGCGGATCGCGAGCACGCCTGCCTTTGCAAGGTAGTGCTGGGCGATGTCGTCGATGCCCTTCTGGCAGATAAGGACGTTTGCCTTGCTGGCGACGACCTTGTCGACGATATTTTTAATCATCCGCTCTTCCTCGTCGAGGAACATCTGCAGCTGGTCGGGGCTCGTGATGCTGATCTCCGCATCGACTTCGGTCTTCTTGAACTCGACGGCTGCGTTGAGGAGCAGAATCTTTGCCTTCTTGATCGACTTGGGCATGCCGGGGTGGACCCGCTCTTTGTCGATGACGACGCCCTCGATGATCTCCGAGTCCTCGATCGTGCCGCCGACCTTCTTCTCGACCTTGACGTAGTCGGTGTCGACGGTTCCGTCCTCATCGGCGACCATGGTCACGGCCTTGACGACGAGATCGCAGAGCTTCTCCTTCGCCGCCTCGGCGCCCTTGCCGGTCATGGCGGTGTCGGCAATCTTTTTGAGCATCTTGAGATCGGTTGCCTTGACGTCGATCGCGATGTCCTTTAAAATCTCCATCGCTTTGTCTGCGGCCATGCGGTAGCCGTGGGTGATGACGGTGGGGTGCACATCCTGCTCGAGGAGGTCTTCCGCCTTCTTGAGAAGTTCGCCGGCGACCACGACTGCCGTGGTGGTGCCGTCGCCGACTTCGTCGTCCTGCGTCTTCGCGACTTCAACCATCATTTTCGCGGCGGGGTGCTCGATATCCATCTCCTTGAGGATGGTCACGCCGTCGTTGGTGATCACAACGTCGCCGATCGTGTCCACAAGCATCTTGTCCATGCCCTTGGGTCCGAGGGTGGTCCGTACAGCGCTTGCCACCGCTTTAGCGGCGGCGATATTGCCTGCCTGTGCATCGCGTCCACGCGTGCGCTGGCTTCCTTCTTTCAGGATAAGAATTGGTTGTCCTCCAAGTGTTGACATGTGCTATCACCATTTAGCGGTAAAAATGTAGGTTAGTGGTTCTATATAAGTATTATTACTTGTCGATCAGTTCAATGAGTTCCGATCCGTCTTCGAGAAAGTGTAATTGCTTTTCGCCGATAATAAGCGTCTTTCCGACCTTTTTCTGCTTGTTGTAATCCGTAATCACGCACATTGCCCGTGTTTTCGCGATTTCCGAGATATTTCCGATGATAGCGGCGCGCCGGACCACCTTCTGCGCCGGGCCGTACCCCGTGAGGATGAGCTCTTCGCGGAACTGCACGAGTGCCTGGAACGGCGCCCGCTGCATGGCGTGCATCGTCATGCCCATCCGCTCGAGATCGGGCGGCACGCTGGCGTTCTGGGGCGGGAAGCGGTGCTCGACCGGCGACTCGTAGGAGAGGAGATCGATCGCCTCGACGATGGCGGTGTCGAAGAGTTCTTCGAGGCGGACGGCGATATCGAGCGTCGTTCCCATCCCGCCTTCGTACTTGCTGATGGTCCGTCGCGACACCCCGAGGACGTGGGCGAGATCCCCGAGGGAGAGCTGGTGCTGCTCGCGCAGTTCACGTAAGAGATCGCCGTTGATGTTGACGTAGAGCCCTCCCGGCGAGGCATAGACGAGCGGGGGGATACGCTCGACCAGGTAGTCGTAGAGCGTCGAGACATTGACGGCGACGATCCCGTACCGCAGGTAGATGGCGCCCCGTTCAAGGCCGGTGTCCCTCGCCCGTTCGCCGACGATAAGCGGCTTTCCCTTCAGGCAGCGGGCGATAAGCGCCAGATCGTGCGCGATATCCTCCGTGACGCTGTCGATGTGGGTGACGACCTTGATAACAAGCGGCATCTCGTCGTGCCGTGCGATCAAATCGAAACTGCGGGGGCGCATGTCAAAGCGTTCGGAAACCTGGTAGCCCCCCATGATCAGCACGCTGACGACCATCTGGAGCAGTTTCTGTTGTGACATCTGCCGTACGAATCGATATAGAATGAGAACAATATAAAAGCTGGCTTTATGCGTATCGGCATCGACGACACCGACTCGCCCCGCGGCATGTGCACCACGTATCTCGGAGCGCTGCTGGCGCACCGCCTGCAGGAGGAGGGATTTCTGGTGTCCGGCGTACGGCTCATCCGCCTCAACCCGAACGTCACCTACAAGACGCGGGGGAATGCCGCGATCTGCATCGAGGCGGAGGGGGACGAGGAGCGGGCATTCGCCCTTGCCTGCGGGCTGGTGAACGCCCTTGCCGACCTTGATGCGGAGGGGACGAACCCGGGCGTCGTCGTCGCATCGAAAGCGCCCGGTCCCGCTTTTTACCGGCAAGCGCTGCAGGGGTTCTGCACGATCGACGAGGCGTTCGCCTGCTGCCGCCGTTCGGGGGTTCTGTTCCGGGGGTGGAAGAACTGCCGGGGGCTTGTCGGGGCGTATGCCGCGGTGGCAAGCGTGCTCCCCGACGTCACGTACGAGTACCTTGCCTACCGCGATCCCGCATCGCACGCACCCCGCAGGGTCGACGGGCCGAGCGTCTTTGCAGCAGAAGCGGCAACGTTCCCCCACACGTGGGATTCGGTCGATCCGGGCAACAACGTCGTCGTCTGCGTGCCCCACACCCCCGATCCGGTGCTGTACGGCATCCGCGGCGAGAGCCCCTCCTGGGTGGCACGGGCGGCGGGCTTCATTCGGTCCGAACCGCCGGTCTGCTCGCAGATCTTTGCCACGAACCAGGGCACCGACGCCCATATCATCCCGGGCCGTGCGGGGCTCCTCGAGGACGGATGCTCCTACCGCATCGCCGCCACGGTTGCCGCCCTGCCGGAAACCCGCCGTGGAGGGCATGTCGGGCTTGCAGTGGAGGATGGGGGCGTTCTGCTGCGGTGCATGGCCTACGAACCCACCAAGGGGTTCCGGGATATCGTCCGGAGGCTGATCCCCGGCGATCGCATCACGCTCCAGGGTTCGTATAAACGGGGGAGCATCAATCTGGAAAAGATCCGGGTCGATTCCCTCGCGGTGCATACCGTCCTCTCCCCCCCCCGGTGCCCCGGGGGCCACGGGAGCATGACCAGCGCCGGCGCCGGCAAGGGCTACAAGTGCCGGCGGTGCAGCCACCGGGCTGCCGCTGCCGAAACGGCCGTGCTCCCCCGCATGCTGACCCCCGGGTGGTACGAAGTGCCGCCGATCGCCCGCCGGCACCTTGCCAAACCGCTCGTCCGCGACCCGGCGGCAGTCCGCGGGCAAATAGTTCAATAGTATACTTTAACAAAGTAAATTTTTTAAAGTATTATTGTAAACAATACTGCGGTGATCCCATGGTCTCATTCACCGACGAACAGGTACGTGCATTGTATGGTGCAGTACGGTGCGAATCCGAACCGATGATCAACACTCTCCAGCGGGACGCTGTCCACCTGCTTGAAACAATGGCGCGGAAGGGCAATGCGGATGCCCGTTGCGCCCTTGAAAACCGTGCACGCACCCCGAACATTCATCCCCTTCTCCGGGAGATGATTGTCGAAACCCTGCGTATTCCAGAACCGGTTTCCGGATAGGATCACCACAATACCCTTCCCGGAGGGAAGGCGAAAACCGTCTGATGGAATCACCTCACCAACGCGGGGGGCACTGCCGGAACCAGGCACCACCCTCAGTATACTTTCCGGCGCCGGCGGCCGGCGGCTATCAGGCCCTCCGGCTCCCGGGTGCTCTTTCGCGGCTTTCTGTCCCTGATGCCGTTGCCCTGCCATTTTTCTCTTCCTTCTTTTGTATCGGCGCAACCGAGGCGTTAATCGCTGATGAGTATGCATAGAGTATGCTAAAAACAGGTGCAGGCGTGGCGTGCCTGGGAGTTGATTTCTGTGGAGTATGGAGAACCGGTAATGCAGGCGAAACTCCGGCCCGGGATGACCGTCGGGGAACTGGTCCGGGAACTGGGACGGGCGGGCGCCTATAATGCAGGGTCGCTTTCGCATGCGGCGGACATCTATGAATCGATGCTCCGGGATGCACAGGCCGAAAAGTTCCTCGGGCTCGCCGGTGCGATGGTCCCGGCAGGGATGGGCGGCATTGTGGCGGATATGATCGGGCGGGGGCACGTCGATGTGCTGGTGTCGACGGGGGCGAACTTAACCCACGACATCATCGAGGCAATCGGCTGCTCGCATTATCACGGCACGGCATGGTGCGACGATGTTGCGCTGCATGAAGAGGAGATCAACCGGATTTACGATGTTTTCCTCCCGAACGAGGCATTCGTCCGGTTCGAGGCATTCCTGCAGGGCATCTTTGCCGGGTTCGATGCCGGCAGTATGCTGTCCATTGCGGATCTGCTCCGGAGCATCGGCGAGAACCTCACAACGGGCATCCTCTCTGCGGCTGCGAAGCAGGATATCCCGGTGTACTGCCCCGCGATCCAGGATTCGATGATCGGCCTGCAGTACTGGCTCTTCGACCAGAGCCATACGGTGACGGTCGACGCCTTCGCCGATATGCATGCCCTCCTTGACCGGTGCTTTGCCGCGACACGGGCGGGGGCGCTGCTGGTCGGCGGGGGCGTGCCCAAGAACTACATCTTCCAGAGCATGCTCATGACACCGAAAGGGTTCGACTATGCCGTGCAGCTCACCGGTGACCGCCCCGATCTCGGCGGGCTTTCGGGGGCGACGCTCGACGAGGCGAAATCGTGGGGCAAGATCACCGGTACCGCACGTGCCGTCACGGTGTACGGCGATGCGACCATCACCCTCCCGCTGCTGGTGGCGGCGGTTCTCGAGAGGCTGGAACCATGACCGAACTGATCCTTGCACTCGACGTGCGTGGCGGAAAAGAGGCCCTCGCCATCGCGGAGGCCTGCGCTCCGTATATTGACCGCATCAAGCTCGGCTACCCGCTCGTGCTGGCGGCGGGGCTTGCCGTTGCCGGCGAGATGGCGGCACTCGGCCGCCCCCTCATCGCCGATTTCAAGGTGGCCGATATTCCCAACACCAACCGGCTCATCGCCGAGGAGGTCTTCGCCGCCGGATTTTCCTCCCTTATTGCGCATGCCTTCACCGGTTCGGACGCCGTCGCCGCCTGTGTCGACGTCGCCCACGCGAACGGGGGTGAATGCTACGTGGTTGCCGAGATGAGCCATCCGGGCGCGGTGGAGTTTTTCCACGGCGGCGTCGCCGAGCGGCTTGCGGAGACCGCCGTTGCATGCGGCGCTGACGGGATCATCGCGCCCGCGACCCGGCCCGGCCGGATCGCACGCCTCCGGGAGATCGTCGGCAACAGGGCCATCCTTTCCCCCGGCGTCGGGACGCAGGGCGGGGAGATGGAGCGGGTCGCCCCCCTGGTCGACGGCGTAATCGTCGGGCGTTCGATCTACGAAGCCCCGGACCCCGCCGCAGCCGCGGCGGCGTATGCGGCCCTGCGCCGATGATGAGCACTCCGCCGGAGGCCCTTTCGGGGCAGCGTCCCTGCCGGGGCCCGTGACGAGCCCTATGAGTCCTCTGAGGCGATCATTTCGCAGGCGGCGCTGGCAGGGAATAAACACATAAATACTCCCGGGCGAAGGTACTGTGCATGAACTGGACGCCGGAACAGCGTGCAACAGCCCAGCGCTACCGATCGCTCGACGAGATCCCCGTTGAAGAGCGTCGCTACAAGTGCCATACCTGCCACCACGTCGTGGAGGAGACGCCCTGCCCCTGCTGCGGGGAGACGCACCTCGAGGTGATGTGCCCGCTCGATCACTGCCACTGTTCTCATCATATCATCGAACGCATCGAATACTGCCCGCTCTGCGGCAAAGCGATCTGCCCCGAATGCGGCAGCCATGACGTCACCCAGGTCTCGCGTGTCACCGGGTATCTTGCGGACGTTGCCGGATGGAACGCGGGAAAACAGCAGGAACTCAAAGACCGCGTGCACTATTCCGTTTCATGAGATATTATTTCCGGCATGAAACGCTTTTTCTCCGCGGCACGTTTCGTGCCGTCAGTACGGGGGCGGGGGGCGGCCTTGCCGATGTCGCCACCATCCTGAACCATACGGTGGGATATGATTTTTCCTCCGACGATCCTGTCCGGTACATGGCCGGGCTGGTTGCGGGAGAAGGGCTGCCGCCTGATTTTTTCGGCCTGCTGACCGCCGTGCGGATGCGCACCCTCTGCATCCTGCAGCATGACTTTCTGACGGTGTTCGTAACGGCAGGAGTCGAGCCGGCACCGGCGGAGGGCCCCGGCACGATTAACATCGTCATCCGCTCCGAAGAGGGAATGACCGATGGTGCGCTGTGCGAAAGCATCATCGTTGCAACCGAAGCAAAAACCCGGGCGCTTCATGCCGCCGGATATGCCTGCACGGGGACTCCTACCGACGCCGTGATTGCCGCCTGCGACCGTGAAGCGCCGGTCGCGCACCGGTATGCCGGGCCCCTTACGGAGGCCGGCAGCAGGCTTTCGGAGGCGGTGCGGTTCGGGGTTGCCGAAGCGCTGAAACGCCATGAAGGCAAAATCCGCACGGATGCCCCGTCCTTTTTTATTTTCAGCAGGTACGGCGGTGATCACTGGGTTC
>JAAEEQ010000064.1 GCA_013415665.1 Methanomicrobiales archaeon | reverse complement strand
CCGTCGCCCACAGCATGCGGGGCGGCGAGGTATTCGTCCGTGACGATATCGGGTACCGGGGCGGGATCCACATGAAGGAGTACCGGAACAAGCGCCCGGTTCTTGTCGTCGGGGGGACGAGCCGTGCTTTCCTCGGCGAATACATGGCGGGAGGGCTTCTCATCGTACTGGGCATCGGCAGCGATCGCGCCGTTTCAGAGCGCGGTATCGGCAGCGGCATTCATGGCGGTGAGATCATCATCCGCGGTGAGATCGACGAATGGTATCTCGGTGTCGGCGCCAAGTCGTTTCCCTTTACCGACAACGACCGCGAGCGCATCCGCCCGTATATCGAAGAGTACTGCCGCCTTTTCGGCGGTGATGCGCAACAGCTGCTATCTGCGGAGTATACGAGGATCGGGCCGGCAAGCGCCCGTCCGTTTGCAAACAAGTACACATGGGAGTAAGGCGAGGGTCATGACACAAACCTACGAAGATCTCAAGCGGGAAGTGTGGGAACAGGGGCGATGCTCGGGATGCGGCGCGTGTATTGCTGTCTGCCCGGCAGATGCTATCCGGTTCCTCGAGGGTTCTGCGGATGCGCATCCGTTTCATTCGGGGTACTGCAAGGAAGTGTCCGACGGGGTTCCCTGCGGTGCCTGCTACCGGGTATGCCCCCGGACGGACAACCGGCGTGCCGCAGCGCTGGAAAAGCCGCTTCTTGGCGGGTACGATGCTATCATATCCGCAAAAGCAACCTTTCCGGTGGAGCGCAGGCAGAGCGGCGGTGCGGTGACCGCGATTCTGCGCAATGCACTCGACGAGGGCCTGATCGATGCGGTCGTCACCGTCGGCGAAGATCCCTGGACCATGAAACCGTTTTCCGTCCTGCTGACCACCTCGGGGGAGCTGGTCCACCATGCAGGCAGCCGGTACAACTGGTGGGTTCCGACGCTCGCGATCCTCAAAGAGGCGGTCGTGCGGAGAAAATATTCCCGGATCGCGGTTGTCGGCCTGCCCTGCGCCGTCAGTGCGCTGCAGGCGATGCGTGATTGCGACCATGACCTGCTGCGCCCGTTCGGCCGTGCAATCAGGCTGGTTGTCGGGTTGTTCTGTACGGAATCGTTCGATTACAAAAAACTGATCGAGGAGATCATCGGCGGCGTGTATGGCGTCGAACCCTGGAAGATCCGGCGCCTCAACGTCAAAGGGGCGCTCGAAGTCACCGACCGGGACGGCGTGGTGCACAGCGTCCCGTTAAAGGATCTCAAAGCCTGTATCCGGCCGGGATGCAGCCATTGCACGGACTTTACCGCGAAGGATGCCGATATCTCCGCCGGTGCGGTCGGCAGCCCGGAAGGGTTCACGACCCTCATCGTCAGGAATCCCGTCGGGGCTGGATTCATCGAACGGGCGATCCAGAACGGATTATTGGAGGAGGGCGAGCCGCCGTCCCTTGCCCCGGTCGAACGCCTTGCGCGGCAGAAGGCGGAGCGAATCCCGTAATTCCCTTGTATTTTCGCGGGGTGCATCCCCGCCGCCGCTCCCCTTCTCAGGATCCTTCTGTCCGGCGGAGAATCCGCCGCAGGGGCGACTCACGGGCGAGGAACGCCGCAAGGAAGGGGGCAAATTCTTCCGACCAGCAGTCCGTTCCCGAATGCAGGGTCCATCCCTCCTGCATCGCCATTTTTACATGCCTGCCGAGCGCGATCTTGAGCGGGCTCTCAGAGGCAAGCAGTTCGTCCACGCGGGTATGTTTTCTCGGGATTTCAACCCAGTACCGCCCGTCCTCGATATATGGCCCGGAATAGGTCCCCTCCGGGTAGGCAAGAAAAAATTTTTCGGCGTTCGCCCGGTTCCAGAGCGGAGGGCCCATGTGCCGTTTCAGCGGCGGGAGCACATCGACCAGCATTTCAAAGAGGAGCATGCAGTGACGCTCCTCCATCGCGCAGTCCGTGCGGTTGACGACGAAGCCGTACCGGAGAAGCATGCCTTCGATGGCATCGAGGCTCTTTCGCAGCTGCGGAACGACGATGTCCGGGATGGTATGGGGGGTTGCAAACGTAATGGCATAGACCGCGGTCCTGCGCCCGGTAAGCAGCCCCGCAAACTCCTCCCTGCCGAGGGATTCGGGAGGGCCGGGTCGGAAGAATGCCGGCGACGGGGCATCGAGGTATCCCCGGCAGAGCTCCACAAACTCGAACATGCGGGAGAGCGAGAGCGATGCCGCGACGTTGCGGGCAGGATCGACCGGATCGATGACGACCAGCGGTTCATCAAAATGCTTGGCGGCATGCCCCTCGATATCGATGAGCGTATGCGGCCGCCATTCCGCGGCGGCGCGGAGCACCCCTGAAAATCCGTGGTAATGCAGGATGAGCAGTTCGCATAAATACCCGGCAAAGCCTTCGGTCATCTGGTCGGAACCGTATACGCCGCCTGTTTTGGCAAACTGCTTGAGAAGCAGGACATCGTCCGAGAGCTGCCGGATGCGCTCCCTGATGTACCGCGTATGAAACGGTGTCCGGTCGACGGCACTCTGGATGCCTGATGCCGTCTCCACGGCGTAGCACGGGACGAGATCGATGTCGAGGCCGTTGATGGAAAGGTTGATGTAGGGGTGTTCGGCGTACTTTTCGCGCATCGAAGCGTGGTATTTCCTGCCGATGGCACGGGCGAGGGCGAGCCCTTTCGACTCGAGCTCCTCCCGGGGAAGCGACGGCGGAAAGAGCATGAAGATATCGAGGTCCCGGTCCCCCCTCACCCATGTGTCGCGGGCGACCGATCCGACGACCATGCCCGTCGCGATGCCGCTGGCATCGATATCAAAAAGCAGCTTTTCCGCTACCTCCCAGACATGGTTGTGCTCGGCCCTGAGCGGTTTGATTGAAGCAAGCACCTCCTCCTCGATCGGTGTCCTTGTCACCCTGAGACCTCCATGATCGTCTCGTACCGGGGGCCGGAAGGCGTGAGGGTGCTTTTCTTGAGGCGGAGGTGCGAAACGGTAACCGTGCCGAAGGATGTTGCCGCAACCCGCTGCAGGTACTCTGCAAGCGACGGGTCGTACTGCCGGACACGCGCAATCGTGACATGAGGGGTGAACGCACGCTTCTCCCGCGGGATGCCGGCGGGGGCGAGCGCACGCTCCACCGCCCGCGCAAGTGCGCTGCAGGCTCCGGCATCGTCCGCATTCGCCCAGATGACCCGCGGCCGTGACGGCGCATTGCCCGCCACCCCGGCGATCGTCATGGCAAACGGTTCGAACGGCACCGTCGCAAGCGCTTCCTGCACCGCCCGGAGGGTCCGGTCGTCCAGCTCTCCGAGAAATTTCAGGGTGATATGGGCAATCGCCGGGTCGACCAGCGTGAGTTTTGCACTGCTCCGGAGCAGCTCTTTCTGGACTGCAGCAATGCGTTCCCGTATGCAGTCGTCCATATCGATTGCAATAAATGCCCTGACCATTGTATGCTATGTATCTGCCAGCCTGCTAATAAAATGCTGTCCGGATGGGCAATACGATACCATTTTTATTCAACCGGACAACTAATGGGTAACGCACAGGGGGACCACTTTCATGTCCGATATCTCAGGGATTATTGTTTATTCACTCGAAAACTGTCCGAACTGCGAGCTTTTGAAAGACTTCCTCAGTGCTGCGGGTGCGGCATTCGAAGTGCGGGACATGATGAGTCCTGCGGCGCTGACAGAACTCAGGATCAACGGCGTGTTTGTCAGAGAGGCCCCCGTCCTGCAGGTTGGCAGCACGTTCCTCACTTCACGGGACCTTTTCTCGGGCGGTTCGGTCAAGAAAGAGATCCTTTCACCGCTGCTCGAGGGTGAGTGACTGTGCCGAAGGATTCCCGAAAGCAGCCCACGCTGCAGCGGACGCTCGACGGCTTCACGGTCCCGTCCATGCCGCCCGTCCGCACCTCGAGCGGGCATATCCTCGAATGGAACCGGGAGAAGATTGTCCGGCAGATCATTGAAGAGACGAAACTGGTCGAGACTTTTTACGGCAGCGAGGGCGCCGGCGAAGAACTGGCGCGTGACATCGCCCTCACGGTCGAGCACCGCATCCAGCGCCTCGGCCTCAACACGCTTTCCGGCCCGCTGATCAGGGAGATCCTGAACATCACGCTGCTCGAACGGGGCCTGACGGAGTACCGCAATGTCTGCACCCGCGTCGGAACGCCGGTCTTCGACGCGCACCTCATCGATGTCGGCCGCGGGTTTGAGGCGCACGACAATGCAAACCTGCAGGAAAATGCGGAAACGTCCCATAAAAAGAAGGCAGACAAGATCAGCAAGGAACAGTACCTGCTCCAGCTGCCGCCGGACCTTGCCGACTACCATCTCGCGGGCGATCTGCATATCCATGATCTCGAATATTTCGGCACCCGGCCGTTCTGCCAGGACTGGGATCTGCGGTATTTCTTCTACTACGGGCTGATGCCCGACGGCAACGGAACCAAGGCCTCCGTGGCGGGCCCTGCAAAGAGGGCGGAAGTCGCGGTCCTTCATGCCGTCAAGGCGCTCGGCAGCGCACAGACGAACTTTTCGGGAGGCCAGGGCTACTACAACTTCCTCACCTTCCTCGCCCCGTATCTCGAGGGCTTTGCCTACGAGGACATGAAACAGCTGATGCAGATGTTCGTCTACGAGATGACCCAGATGATGGTGGCACGGGGGGGGCAGGTCGTCTTTTCATCGGTCCAGTTAAGCCCCGGCGTTCCTGCGCTCTGGAAGACCAAGCCCTGCGTCTACAAAGGCACGGTCTGGGACGGTAAAACGGCGCCTCTAAGGACGTACGGCGAATTCGAGCGGGAAGTACGTCTTTTGTTCAAGGCGCTGATGGAGGTGATGCTCGAAGGGGATGCATGGGACAAGCCGTTTAACTTCCCCAAACCCGAGATCTCCATCGAGCCGGATTTCATGACGGAGGACGAAGCGTTCAACGCCGAAAACCCCGATCTCCCGACCTACCGCGACCTGTACCTGATGACGTTCGAACTCGCATCGAAGTTCGGCACCCCCTACTATGACAACCAGATACCGGCATACCGCGGTGCCGGCGAGGGCATCTCCTGTTACCAGTGCTGCGCCTACCAGTTCTCCTCTCTCGCCGACGACGACAGCGAATTCGATAAAAAACTTGTCTTCGGGGACGGGCTGCACTTTTCCATGGGTTCGTGGCAGGTGCTCTCCATCAACTGCCCTCGGGCGGCATACCGCGCCGAAGGCGACGACGAACGCCTCTTTGCCGAACTGAAAAAACTCATGGACGTTTCGGTGGAGATCTTCAAGATAAAACGCCGCTGGATGGAGCATATCCGCGGGAACGGGCGGATGCCGTTTGCGATGCAGCGCCCGGTCGATCCGAATACCGGGGATCGGGGGGCCGTTGCCGTCGATCTTGACGGGCTGGTCTACACCATCGGTATCGTCGGCATCAACGAACTGGTGCAGCACCATGTCGGAAAACAGCTCCACGAGGGCACCGAAGCATTCCATTTCGCGATCCGTGCGACAACCGAGATGGAGCTCTATGCAAAGGAGCTCTCCCGGAAGCACGGCATGACGATAGCGCTGGCACGCACGCCTGCCGAGACAACCGGCATGCGCTTCGCCGTTGCCGATCTGATCAACAAGCAGTTCCGCGAGGATGCGTTCCGGGTCGTCAAGGGTGACCGGGATGCGGCTCTCGAGCAGATCGGCAGGACACTCGACCTTCCGGTGTATTACACCAACGGCACCCACGTCACCCCCGGTGCCGACGTCAGCCTCACCGAGCGCCTGCAGATCGAGCACGTCTTCTTCCCGATTGTCGACGGCGGGAATATCTTCCATATCTGGCTTGGCGAAGCCCGCCCCGATCCGCGTGGCCTGATGGACATGGCGTTTAACCTGTGCAAAAATTCACAGGTGGGATACTTCGCCTTCACCCGGGATCTCACCGTTTCACTCAAGCAGTTCACCGAGTTTTCGGGCAGGAAACAGCAGGAAAAGGGAATCGTTGCGGTTGACCGGAGAGTTCGCGCCTGAGGGCGTTACAGCCCGCCCTTTGACGGGTACAGGCGAAAGGCGCCCTCCGGGACCTGCAGCTCGAACCGTGCACCCTTCCCCGGGATGCCGGTTTCCCGGATGGCAATCCCCGTGATCTGAAGGATTTCCGTGATCAGGAACAGTCCGAGCCCCGTGTTGGAACCGTACCCATGAGAAAATATCAGCTCTTTTTGGGGCCGGGCAACACCGATGCCGTCATCTTCGCAGAGAAGGAGCAGGCCGTCCGGCGATTCGCGCATTGAAAAACGGATGGTGGTCAGCCGCTCCCCGCCGTGATGCAGGGCATTGTCGATAAGGTTATAAAAGACTTTTTCGAGCAGAACATCCGCGTAGATCTTCAGTCCGTCCACTTCAGCCTGAATCGACACCCCGGTGTCAAACTGTCCTGCAGCACGCCCGATAATCCATGCCATATTGAACCATTGCGGTTTATGGCTCCCGATCTCCTGATAATCGCGTGAAAATTCGAGGTGCTTGAGTATCGCACCCGATGAATACAGGCATTTGTCGATGGCCTCCGAATGGCCGTTGCTGTTCCCGGACATTGCCATCATTTCGAGATGGCCGTTCAGTACGGTCAGCTGGTTCCGGATATCATGGCGGGTGATGGAAGAGAGCAGGTTGAGCTTTTTATTTGCCTGCCTGAGGGCTTCTTCGGCACGTTTATGGGCGGTGATGTCCCGGACAACATGGGTTGCCCCGATAATGGCACCTTCATGATTTTTCAGGGTGTTAAAGACGATTTCGCAGTATTCGGGCGTCCCGAACTGCGCTTCGACCCGGTACTCCTCACCCTCGAGAGCCCGGCCCCAGAGGTGCATCGCTTTGTCCTTCTGCTCCGGAAGGTGGGCGAGAAGATCCTGCAGGCGGACCCCCAGTTCGAGATTCGTGCCGAAAATGAGCTCGAACTGACGTTTGTATGCCGAATTAAAGCCGATAAACCTGAACCCCGTATCAATCGCCGCGAGCATGTCGCTGCTGTTTTCGATCATGCCGTAGAGGATATCGTGCTTGAGGTGCAGTGTCTTCCGCGCATTTTTCTGCACGGTAATATTGCGGCTGACAACCGCGAGCATGCTGACGTTGCCGGAACGGTCGGGAACCGGCAGAATTCTGCTTTCAAAAGATTTGCCGCCGTAGTCCTCCATCAGGACGACAGGCTTCTTCGTCCGGACGACCTCTTCGATGGCTTTTTTCCTGCTTGCCGCGAGTTCGGGGGGCATAAAATCCATGAACTCCCTGCCGACGACATCGGATATGTCCAGGGCTGTCTTTTTCCCGATGTTCGCCATGCACCGGAGCGTGGTCCGGTTGGCAGCAAGGAACCTGAATGCATCGTCAAAAAGCATGGCAGAATCGGGTATGGCATCGAGGAGTGTCCTGATGATATTCACATTCCCGATGGTGCTCCGGCCCTCCTGCAGGTCCCAGAGCGACCTGCCTATGATGCGGGCCCCGGCATCGACCACGCCGTTGCTATCCGGCATGGAAAGCCAGGGTTCGTCGCGGAATTCGATGCTGACAAATCCTTTGAATGCGCTGGACGTCCCGAACGGGACTGCACGCAGGGATGAGGCACCCCGCAAAAGAAGGAACTGCCGTTCGGTTTCGGACCCGTTGTCGTACCGCCACGTCATCACCCTGTCGCGTGATAATTCCCGGAACGTCTCCGGCAGTTCCACAGCGGCGTGCCGGCACCGGTCAGCGCCGCCGTCCCCTGCGCCGGGAACATGCGGCCGTTCCCATTCAAAGCGGCAGAAGGCCCGTGGCATGTCCGTTCCCGCACTGTCATTATCTTCCCAGACCGCAATCCTGTCCGCACCCGACATCGCGCCAAGTTCCTGTAATGCTTTGAAAACCGTCTCCTCGCCGCAATTTCCGGCAAGCAACGCATCGGCGGCGACAAGAATCCCTGCAGGCATAAGCCCCCCGAAATATCGCCCTTTGAGCCGCCTGATGGCATCAGCGCAACGGCAGGGATCGCCGTTATCCAGGATGACGCCGTCTGCCGCTGCGATGAATCCGGGTGCATCTTCACGCCGCTTCTCGGGGACGATGCAGAACAGCGGGGCTGCGGGAACCGCACTCCGGAGTGCAGCGCAGATCTCCTCCCCGGTGGCGTCCCGGGAATATCGTACGGCAATCCAGTCGTTCGTATGCGTGGCACGGGCGTCAGCCGCATCACCGGGCGTGGCGGCGACCGTGCAGGAAATGCCGGCTTTATGAAAATGATCGATGGTCCGGCGGAATGCTGATAGTTCGGAATCGAAGAGCAGGATGGTTGTCATAACATTCTCCGGTGGTGGCGGTGGGGCGCGTTTGAGTAAATGATAATCAAATATGTCAATCTCTTACCTCAATGAATATATATCTGGTTATTATATCTCCGAGATATATCCGCGCCGGCAAATTATACAACCCGAAACATTAAGGTTCACGGATCAATAATGTTGGCAGTACGGTACCTGCATGGATGGGTTGTCCCCTCTCTCCCGGTGTGATCCCGGCATCCTGTCTCTCTTTGCGTCCCGCATCAAGCTTCACTCACTCATTGAGCTGAAGGAAGGGCCATGCACAATCCCGGAACTTGCCCTGCACGCCCCCTTTTCTGTCTCATCCTTCGCCGCACCGGTCCGGGATCTTATCCGGGATCAGATCGTGTGCCGCGAGGGCCGGCTTCTCCGTTTAACGGGCTGCGGTGAGATTCTCGCCGGAAGTGTCAAAGATTTCATTGATGCCTGCGGTTCTCCCGGCTGTGCCGCCCGGGGGGAGCGTTCGGCGATGGCGCA
>JAAEEQ010000063.1 GCA_013415665.1 Methanomicrobiales archaeon | reverse complement strand
AGGGATGCCGCCGATGCCGCGGATATCCTTCGTTCCCTGGCACCCCCGGCATTCGTCGCGGTGACCGGATCGCTCCGGTTCGATCCGCGCCTGCCGGGCACGCACCTCGTTGTCATCCCCGAGGCATGCCGGGTTGCGGATCGCGGGGAACGTGACCGGTGGCTCCTGCGAACGGCGGACCTGACGCTTTCACGGGTGGAATCCCTTCCGGCGTCCCCCCGTGCCGAGGAGGTGGCGCTGATGGTCGAACAGGCGATCGCGGTGGTCGCCGACGCGCCTCTGGGCGCACCCGAAGGACCGGTGCGGGAAGCGGTCTTCGACCTGATCGCGGCAGGCTCCGGCCCACGCGGCGTTGCCGTGGACGCGATCGTGGCACGCGCCCGGGATGCCGGGTATGCGGAAGGGCCGGTGCGGGACGCCATCCGCTCCCTTCTCGAAGACGATGACTGCTATACCCCGACACCGGGATACATAAAACCGCTCTGAGCGTATGCACCCCCGATTTCTGACCCCGGGCCCGGCCCTTCTGATCGAACGCTCGCAGAGGGTGCTGGTCGTCGCGGACCCGCATTTCGGTGCGGAAGCCGAACTCGCACGCCGCGGCGTGCATATCAGCAGCAACAGCAGCGCCCGCCTCGCCCGCCTCTGCGCATGCATCGATGCGGCAGAGCCCGATCTGCTGGTCCTGCTCGGGGATGTCAAGCACAGCATCCCCGTCACCACCCGGCAGGAGTACGCAGAACTGCCGGGCATCCTGGCCACGCTCCGCGAACGGGTCCCGCTGCGGATCCTGCCGGGGAATCACGATGTCGGGATCGGGCGGTTCTGCGAGGACGGGGAGCTGCTCGCAAAGGACGGGGCGGTGATCGACGGCATCGGGTACCTGCACGGCCATACGTTCCCCGGCCCGGGCCTCTACGGCCGCCTGATGGTCATGGGGCACCACCACCCGGTCGTGCACCTGTACGACGAGGTCGGCTGTGCGCTCCGTGCGCATCCCGCCTACCTGCTCGCGGTCGCCGACGGTGCGTGCCTTGGCTCCCGGATGCCCCCGGATCTGCCGGAACCGACCCGCGTGCTCTTCATGCCCGCGTTTTTCGAACTGGCGGGCGGGCTCGACGTGCGGGAGATTCCCGCGAGCGGGCTGAGCCCGATGGCCCGCTGCCTGCGAACCGACGATGCCGAAGTCTTTCTCGAGGACGGAACCTACATTGACACGCTCAGCGCCCTTGCGGCAGAACAGGATTCTTGAACGCCTCGCCCCGCCTGTCCGGGAAGCGGTTCTCCGCCGGGGTTTCACCTCGCTCTCGGATGCGCAGGAGCAGGCGATCCCGCCGATCCTTGCCGGCAACAACGTGCTGCTCATCGCGCCGACCGGCACGGGAAAGACGGAGAGCGCGATGCTCCCCGTCTTCGACGAGCTGCTGCGATCGGGAGGCCCGGGTTTTCGTGCGCTCTACATCACGCCCCTGCGGTCGCTGAACCGCGACATCCTCTCCCGCCTGGAGTGGTGGGGGCGCGAGCTCGGGATCACCGTCGGCGTCCGGCACGGCGACACGCCCGCGTCGGAGCGGAGAAAACAGGCGCTGTCGCCGCCGGATCTCCTGATCACCACCCCGGAGACGCTGCAGGCGCTTTTCACCGGGAAAAGGCTCCGCGAGCATCTCCGGCAGGTGCGCTACGTCATCGTCGACGAAATCCACGAGCTGGCGGGCAGCAAGCGGGGTGCCCAGCTCTCGGTGGCCCTCGAGCGCATCGTGCCCTATGCGGGGGAATTCCAGCGCATCGGCCTCTCGGCGACCGTGGGCAACCCCGACGCGGTCGCCCGGTTCCTCTGCGGGGACCGCGACTGCGAGACGGTGCATATCCCCGTGGCACCCCATCTCGAGCTTGCCGTGCGGTATGCCGGCGAGGACTTCGATGCGCAGGCGGGTTATGTCGACCGCTGCCTCGGCAGCCACCCCTCAAACCTGCTCTTCGTCAATACCCGGGTCACGGCCGAGGCGCTCGGCCACCGCCTCTTCGGGCGCGGCGACGTCGAAGTGCACCACGGCTCGCTCTCCCGCGACGTGCGGATCGATGCGGAGGAGCGGTTCAAGAGCAACCGGATCCACACCCTCATCTGCACCTCCTCGATGGAGCTCGGCATCGACATCGGCCATGTCGAGCATGTCTTCCAGTTCGGGTCGCCCCGCGAGGTCTCCCGGCTGGTGCAGCGCGTCGGCAGGGCGGGCCACCGCCTCGACACGGTCTCCCGGGGCACGATCCTCGCGCTCGGATTCGACGATCTGCTCGAGTCGCTGGTCATTGCCCGGCGTGCGAAGGCGAACGAGTGCGAAAACATCGCGCTGCCGGTCAATGCCGCGGATGTCATGGCAAACCAGGTCGCGGCGCTCGCCGTGGAGTACGGCGACATCTCCGTCGATGCGATCCATGCCGTTCTCGAGCGGTCCGCCTGTTTCGACGAGTGCCGGAGCCTGCTCGATGAGGTGTGCGCCCAGCTCGCCTCGCACCGCCTGATAGGGTTCGACGGATCCATGGTCTCGCGCCGGGGCAGGAGCCGGACGTACCTGACCACGAACCTCTCGATGATCCACGACGAAAAGAAGGTCGCGGTCTTCGACATCGTCTCCCGCCGGACCGTCGGCACGCTCGACGAGTCGTTCGTCGTCGGGTGGGTGCACACGGGCGTGGTCTTCATCACCAAGGGGCAGCTCTGGCGCGTGCTGGATATCGAGGACGGAAAAATCCTCGTCGAACCGGCAAAGAAGGCCCGCGGCGAACTCCCCTCGTGGGAGGGCGAGCAGATCCCGGTGCCCTTCCCGGTCGCCCGCGAGGTGGGAAGGCTCAGGAAGACCCGGGATTATGCGGGCTATGCCGTCGATGCCGCCTCCCGCACCTATATGGACGGTTTTTTTGCGCGGATGGACGCCGAGGGCGCGCCTCTGCCGACCGACGACCTGATCACCATCGAGCAGGCCGACGAGGGCGTCGTCGTCAACGTCTGCGCGGGCCACAAGGCGAACGAGGCAATCGCCCGTGTCCTTTCGATCCTCATATCGGCACGCTACGGCACGAGCGTCGGCATGGAGATCGGGGCGTACCGGATATTTCTGCGCCTGCCTCTGGCGGTTGACGCGCTTTCGGTGGCGGAGATGATCCAGTCGCTCGATCCCGCCCATGTCGAGGGCATCCTCACGCTCGCCCTCAAACGGACGGCTATTTTCAAGTGGAAGCTGGTGCAGATCGCAAAAAAGTTTGGTGCGATCGATACCGACGCGGATTACCAGCGCTTTTCCATGCACCGCCTCTCGGAACTCTTCGATGACACCGTAGTCGCACGGGAAGCCTACCGCGAGCTCTTCTCCGAGTACATGGACGTCGGGGCTGCCGCCAGCGTCATCGCCGCGGTGCAGGACGGATCGATCGCCTGCGTGACGGGGAGGCTCTCGGCCATCGGGAGGGAGGGGCTCTTTTCGTCAAAGGACCTCGTTCCGCCACCCTCCGCCGACCAGGCGGTTATCGCGACCCTCAAAAGGCGGCTCGAGCATGACCGGGTCATCCTCTTCTGCATGCACTGCCGGAACTGGAAGAGCGCGACCGAGGTCGGCAGGGTGCCGGAGAAACCGCAGTGCCCGAAATGCGGGGCCCGCCTGATCGCCGCCCTCAAGCCCTACGAAGAGGACCTCATCCCGGTCGTCAAAAAGAAGCAGAAAAGCGAAGAGGAGCGTGCCGTCGAGGTCAGGATGCTCAGGAACGCCAATATCGTACTCTCCAGCGGAAAAACGGCGGTGACGGCGCTGGCCGCCCGCGGCGTGGGGCCCGATGCCGCATCGAGAATTATCGCCGCCCAGCAGGACGGGGACGGCTTTTACCGCGAAATCCTGAAAGCCGAACGCAATTACGTCCGCACCCACAAGTTCTGGTAGCCCCGTCACCGGATCGTGGCAAGCTTGTGCTCCAGGAAATCGAGCCCCCGCTGGATCTCCTCCATGGTCTTGCCTCCCGTGAGGATGATTTTGCCGGAGGAGAAGAGCAGCGCCACGATCTTGGGGTCCTGGATCCGGTACACGAGCCCGGGGAACTGCTCGGGTTCGTACTCGATATTTTCAAGATTGAGCGTGATGACGACCTTGTTGAGGTTGATTTTCGTGCCCATGTCGTAGGAGCAGACGATATTGGTGATCGCGACCTTCGGCTCGTCGTAGGTCTCGACACCCGCCGATTTGAGCGTGCCGATGATCTTTGCGAGGCCGTCGTCGAGGTTCTGCCGGTTGCGGATGCCGGTGAGCACCACCTTGCCGGAAGAAAAAATGAGGGATGCAATTTTCGGGGATTCGAGGCGAAACACCGCTCCCGGAAACCGTTTGGTGTTGAGCTCGCAGTTGGGGACCTTTCGGGAGACGCCGGCAAGGTCGATTGCATCTGCGATGACACCGGAAGCGACGATATTTTCGATTTTAAGTGATTCGAACCTCTTTTCCACCATTCAACCTATCCTTCGGCACCGCAGAGCATAATACTACCTGCCATAGCATTCACGTATAATACCATTTTAAGCCATTAATGCCAAAATTTACGCAGGAATTACCTATGGAGATCCGCAGCCACACGATGCAGAACTACGAGGACTGCTGTGCCCGATTTTCGATCGAGGTCCCCGAGCATTTCAATTTCGGGTTCGACGTGATCGACGCCTGGGCAAAGAAAGACCGCAACAAGCTTGCCATGATCTGGGTGGACCAGGAAGGCAAAGAGAAGAAATTCTCGTTTCGCGATCTCAAGAATCTCTCCAACGAAGCGGCAAACATCCTCTTAAAATACGGGATCCAGAAGGGCGACCGCGTCATGCTGATGCTGCCGAGAATCCCCGAATGGTGGATCTTTGCCATCGCGCTGATCAAGCTGGGCGCCGTCTTCTGCCCGGTGCCGACCATGCTCACCCCGAAGGACATCCAGTACCGGGTCAATATCGGGAAATTCAAGATGATTATCACGGACATGGAAAATTCCGCGAAAGTCGAGGAGATCTGCGAGGGCTGCCCGACCCTTTCGAACCGCTTCGTGGTGGACGGCGAGCTGGCGGGATGGGCGTCGTTTCCCTACGAGCTGCTCTACCCCGCCCCGGTCTCGCACCGTTCCGTGAGCATGCCCGTCGGGCAGAAGACGCGGGCCACGGACCCGATGATGATTTATTTCACGTCCGGCACCACCGGGCAGGCCAAGATGGTGCTGCACGACAACAGCTACCCGCTCGGCCACATCGTCACCGCTGCGCTCTGGCAGGATGTCACCGAAAACGACCTGCATTTCACGTTTTCCGATACCGGCTGGGCGAAGTGCGCGTGGGGCAAGATCTTCGGGCAGTGGATTGCCGGCAGCTGCCTTTTAGTCTTTGACATCTGGGGGAAGTTCAAGGCGACCGAGATCCTGCCGCTGATCGAAAAATACGAGGTCACGACCTTCTGCTGCCCGCCGACGGTCTACCGGATGCTGATTCTTGCCGATCTCGACAAGTTCGACCTGCGCGACCTCAAGCACTGCTGCAGTGCGGGCGAGCCGCTCAACCCCGAGGTCATCCGGGTGTGGCAGGAGGGTACCGGGCTCTCCATCTACGAAGGCTACGGCCAGACCGAGACCGCCTGCTGCATCGCCACGTTCCCCTGCATGGAGAGCAAGCCCGGCTCGATGGGCAAGCCCTCTCCCGGCTGGCATATCGAGCTGCATGACGACGACGGCAACCCCGTCGGCGTCCGGGAAGAGGGCCGCATCGCCATCAGCCTCGACCCCCGGCCCGTCGGGCTGTTCGTCGAGTACCTCGACAATCCCGAGGCGAACGCGGAATCGTTCAAAAACGGCTTTTATTACACCGGCGACAAGGCGTACCGCGACGAGGACGGCTACTTCTGGTTCGTGGGGCGCGACGATGACGTGATCAAGAGCTCCGGGTACCGCATCGGGCCGTTCGAGGTCGAAAGCGCCCTCCTTGAGCACCCGGCGGTGCAGGAGTCGGCGGTCGTGGGATCGCCGGACCTGATACGCGGCATGATCGTCAAGGCATTCGTCGTCCTCAATCCCGGCTTCGAACCTTCAGAAAAGCTGGTCAAGGAGCTGCAGGGGCATGTCCGGCGCACCACGGCGCCGTACAAGTACCCCCGGTCGATCGAGTTCGTTGCCGAACTCCCCAAGACCCTCTCGGGCAAGATCCAGCGGAACCTGCTGCGCGAACGCGAACTTGCGCGGCACACAAACAGGAAATAACCTTTTTTTTGCCGGCAGCGGAGGCCGGCTGCGCGGTTTGGTGCAGTTCGAAACCGCAATCTACATAAAGTGCACCACAAAAAGGTGTAGGTATGGTGCGTTATTCTATCACGATGGATGACGAACTGACCGGAAAGGTCGACAGGGAATCTAAATCACGGAATTTATCCCGCTCAGAATGGATTGCCGAGACCTGCACCGCTCGCCTTGCCGCGCCGGCTGGCGTTGCGGAAGCCGGTGCATCGTCCCTCAATGCCATGCCGTTTGTCCCGACCGCTTCCGAACCGCAATGCAACATCGGCGACTACGAAACCGCGGTGAAAAACTTCAAAATCGAGGTACCAGAGTATTTCAACTTCGGGTTCGACGTCATCGATGCGTGGGCAAAGAAAGACCGGAACAAGCTTGCGATGATCTGGGTGAACCAGCAGGGCGAGGAGAAGAACTTCACGTTCCGCGAACTCTCCCGCCTCTCGAACCAGATCGTCAACATGTTCATCAAGTACGGCATCAGCAAGGGCGACCGCGTGCTGATCATGCTGCCCCGGGTGCCGGAGTGGTGGACCGTGACCATCGCGCTTATCAAGATGGGGGCCATTTACTGCCCCGCGCCGACGATGCTCACGCCCAAGGACCTCAAGTACCGCATCGATGCCGCCGATGTCAAGATGGTGATCACCAACAGCGAAAACGCCGCGAAGGTCGACGAGATCTTCGACCAGTGCCCCTCCCTGACGGGCAGAATGGTCGTCGACGGGCAGCTGCCGGGGTGGATCTCCTATCCCGTGGAGCTGAACTATCCCGCACCGGTATCAAGCAAGATCATCAACCTGCAGGGGATGAAAAAGACCCGCTCCTCCGATCCGCTGGTGATCTTTTTCACGTCGGGCACGACCGGCGAGGCGAAGATGGTGATGCACGACCACAGCTACCCGCTCGGCCACATCGTGACGGCACGCTTCTGGCACGACGTGCGGTCGACGGACCTGCATTTCACGCTCTCGGACACCGGCTGGGCGAAGAGCGCGTGGGGGAAGTTCTACGGGCAGTGGCTCGAGGGTTCCTGCATCTTCGTCTACGACATCCGGGGGAAGTTCAACGCGACCGAGATCCTGCCGCTGATGGAGAAGTACGGGGTGACGACCTTCTGCTGCCCGCCGACGATCTACCGGATGCTGATCCTTGCCGACCTCGACAAGTTCGACTTCTCCGAGCTGCGCCACTGCGTCTCCGCGGGCGAACCCCTCAACCCCGAGGTCATCCGGGCGTGGGAGGAGGCGACGGGGCTGACGATCTACGAGGGGTACGGCCAGACCGAGACGGTGCTCTGCGTCGGCACCTTCCCCTGCATGGAGGCGAAGTACGGCTCGATGGGCAGGCCGTCGCCCGGCTGGGACGTGCAGCTCCTCGATGAGAACGGCAACCCCGTCGGCGTCGGCGAGGAGGGGCTGATCGCGATCAAGACCGACCCCCGGCCCGTCGGGCTGTTCATGGAGTACTACGACAACGAGGAGGAGAACCGGCACGTGTTCCACGGCGACTGGTACTACACCGGCGACAAGGCGTACAAGGACGAGGACGGGTACTTCTGGTTCATCGGCCGCGATGACGACGTGATCAAGGCCTCGGGGTACCGCATCGGGCCGTTCGAGGTCGAAAGCGCCCTTATCGAGCACCCCGCCGTGCAGGAAGCCGCCGTCGTCGGCTCGCCCGACGTCATCCGTGGGCTGATCGTCAAGGCCTTCGTGGTGCTGGCCCCCGGGTACGAGCCCTCCGAGGCGCTGGTCAAGGCGCTGCAGAAGCACGTCAAGCAGGTGACGGCGCCCTACAAGTACCCGCGGGCCATCGAGTTCGTGGAATCGCTCCCGAAGACCATCTCCGGCAAAATCAGGAGAAAGGAGCTCCGCGAACTCGAGATGCAGCGCCAGACCAACGGTGCCTGCAACACCGAACTGCCTGCGCACCACCCGCCGATGGCAAAAGCACCTGCCCGCCCCGAAGTGAAATCAGGGGGCAAAGGCCCGGCGAAACCGGGCGCCAAATCCGGCGGGCCCTCCCCCAAATAAGTACCTTTATTTTGTTGAAGCGAATATAGTAGAGAGCGCGAGGGTTGCCGAGCCAGGTCAAAGGCGATAGGTTCAGGGCCTATTCTCGTAGGAGTTCGCCGGTTCGAATCCGGTCCCTCGCATTTCCTTTTGGGGTTATAGGTATCTTCTGAAATTGCAGCCTCTCACATGTGATATCATTTCACTAGTTACTAATATACTTCACAGGAGTTTTTATAGACCTTAAAATCCTTTATTTTTCAATGGTTTCAGATAAAAGAAAAGATAATAGGATTAGAGATAAATCAATCAATTTCTATGATAAATGGCAATTGGAGCATTTTAATGCTGGAGAATCCTTAAGTAAGTATTTAGAATCAATTGATGAAGCATTGAAGCCCCTTCAAAATCTCCAAGTATTATTGGAACCTTTCGAAAAGATCCAAGAAGCATTGAAACCTTTTGAAAAAATCCAAGATGCATTAAGTTCATGGGAAACTCTATTTGAGCAAATTTCAACGACTTCTGAAAAATTTATTGAAAATGCCCGAATCACTATTCAAGAAGCAGATGAAATTATGATAAAATATAAATGGATAATAGCTCCATCATTTTTTATTGGAGATTCCGACCT
>JAAEEQ010000062.1 GCA_013415665.1 Methanomicrobiales archaeon | reverse complement strand
AATCATTATGCCATGACATGGCATACCATAGGTCAGGATGTTCTGGAACAGGGAGATGGAGACCGCTACAGGCGCCGAACTCGAACGCATTCAGTTGAAAAGACTGAAATGGACCGTGAAGCAGGCATCGAAGATCGGTTTCTACCAAAAGCAGCTTGCCAAGGCCGGCATTGCGCCGGACGACATCGCATCGCTTGACGATATCGAACGCCTGCCGTTTACGAAAAAACAGGACCTCCGGGAAGGCTACCCCTTCGGGTTCCTGGCGGTGCCGAAACGGGAGGTCGTACGGATCCACACCACCTCGGGCACCACCGGCAAGCCCACCGTCGTCGGGTATACCCGCGGCGATATCGAGCGCTGGGCCGAGCTGATTGCCCGCGACCTGACGATGATCGGGCTTTCGGAGGACGATGTCTTCCAGAATGCACTGGGGTACGGGCTCTTTACCGGAGGCCTCGGGTTCCATTACGGGGCCGAGCTGATCGGCATGACCGTGGTGCCGTCCGCGACGGGCAACACGCGGCGCCAGATCGAGATGATCGAGGACTTCGGCGTCACGGCGATCAACAGCACCCCCTCCTACGCCATGCACCTTGCCGAGGTGGCCGAGGAGATGGGGGCGGGGCTCGAGACCCTCCGCGTGGGCACCTTCGGGGCGGAGCCCTGGTCCGGCAGCATGCGAAAGGAGCTCGAATCGCGCCTCGGCATCACCGCGTACGACAGCTACGGCATGAGCGAGATGTTCGGGCCCGGGGCCGGCTTCGAATGCCAGGAGCGCGACGGCCTGCATTTCTGGCACGACTCGTACTACGTCGAGATCATCGATCCCGCGACCGGCGAACGGCTCGGCCCCGGCGAACGCGGCGAACTGGTCGTCACCCCGCTGGTCAAGGAGGCAATGCCGCTGTTGCGGTACCGCACGGGCGACATCACCATGCTCTACGAGGACGGGTGCGCCTGCGGCCGGGGGCAGAAGATCGCCCGCATCATGGGCCGGAGCGACGACATGCTCGTGATCCGCGGCATCAACGTCTTCCCCTCCCAGATCGAGCACGTGCTGCTCGCGATGCCGGAAGTAGGCGAACAATTCATGGTCTATATCGACCGAATACATCATCTGGACGAGATGACGATCGATGTCGAGATGAACCGGGATTATTTCTCCGGTGAACTGAAGGATCTCGACCGCATCCAGGCGAAAGTGACGGGGGCGCTCCGCGAAACGCTGGGCCTGCGCACCCGTGTCAACCTTGTCGAGCCGGGAACGCTCCCCCGCTTCGAGGGGAAAGCCCGGCGGGTCGTCGACCGGAGGAAGGAAGTATGGTAAGGGCATGGGATCCCCGCATCGAATCGATGCCAAAAGACGAGCTCGAGAAGCTCCAGTACCGCCTTTTAAAGACACTGGTCTACCGGCTCTACAGTTTTTCCCCGTTTTACTGCCGCCGGATGAAGGAATCTGGGGTGCACCCCGACGATATCCGGGAGCTTGGCGATGTCGCAAAGCTGCCGTTCATGGTGAAAAGCGACTTGCGCGACAACTACCCGGACGGGATCTTCACCGCGTCCCGTGACGAACTGGTCAGGTACCACGTCTCTTCCGGCACGACCGGCAAACCGACCGTCGTCGGCTACACCGCCCACGATCTCGAGAACTGGACGACCTCGCTCGCGCGGGCGCTGACATCCGTCGGCCTCGGGCGCGGCGACGTGGTGCAGGTCTCCTACGGGTACGGGCTCTTTACCGGGGGGCTCGGGCTGCACTACGGCGCCGAACGCATCGGGGCGACGGTCGTCCCGACCAGCGTCGGCAACACCGAACGGCAGATCGAACTGATGCAGGACCTCCAGGTGACCGCGATCGCGTGCACGCCCTCGTACCTGCTCCACATCGGCGAAGTGGCGGAGAAGATGGGCGTCTCCATCAAAAACGACACGCAGCTGAAGATGGGCATCCTCGGCGCCGAGCCGTGGTCCGAGCAGATGAGAAAAAGGATGGAGGAGACGATGGGCATTGCCGCCTACGACATCTACGGGACGAGCGAGCTTTCCGGGCCGATGTTCACCGAGTGTACCGAACAGCAGGGGATTCACATCTGGGGCGACCTTGCGCTGACCGAGATCGTGGACCCGCAGACCGGCGAACGGCTCGAGCCCGGCGAACGCGGCGAACTGGTCTTTACGATCCTCCAGAAGGAGGCGCTGCCGATGATCCGGTACCGGACCGGCGACATCACCATGATGGACGATGCGGTCTGTGCCTGCGGGCGGACGCACCCTCGGATTGCACGGCTTTCCGGGCGCGTCGACGACATGCTCATCATCCGCGGCATCAACGTCTTCCCCTCGCAGGTCGAGCACGTCCTGATGAGCATCCCCGAGATGGGCGAACACTTCATGATCGTGGTCGACCGGAAAGGATCGCTCGATACGATGCTGGTGCAGGTCGAAGTCTCGCGGGAGGCGTTCTCCGACAAGATCACCGACCTGATGAACATCAGGGCGAAAGTCGTTCACGCCCTCAGAAGCATCTTAAACGTGAACGTCGACGTGGAACTTGTCGAGCCGGGTTCCCTCCCGCGATTCGAGGGCAAGGCAAAGAGAGTCGTTGACAAGAGGGTGATTTAGATGGACACGCAGGAGTATACCATCAAACAGATCTCCGTTTTTTCGGAGAACCGGCCGGGCAGGCTCGCCGCGATTGCCCATGCGCTCGAAGAGGAGAAGATCAACATCTTCGCGTTTTCGATTGCCGAGGCAAAGGGGTTCGGCGTGGTCCGTGCGCTGGTTGACAAGCCCGATCTGGCCTACAAAAAGCTGACTGAACTCGGGTTTATGGTCTCGTTCACGAACGTCATCGCGGTGAGAATGCGCGACGAGCCCGGCGGGCTCTCCGACATCGCCCGGATCATCGGGGATGCAAGCATCAACATCGAGTACGCCTACGCCTACAGCGGGCGCGACGCCGCGGTGCTCATCCTCCGTGTCGACCACGTTGAAGACGCGATCCGGAGCATCCGTGCGGCGGGCGGCGACCTGATCCGGGCGGAGATGTTTACCTGAACTGAATGCCGGGCCCCACACCGGCCACGCACCCCTCCGGCGGGGCGAAAACAGGTTACTTTTTTTCCCACTTCAGCAGGTTGGCAACCGCAGAAAGCGTCGATCCCCGGCGGATCTCCTCGCGGATGCGGTCTTCGGTCTTTTCGACCTCCACCGCACGGCGCGCGATCTCGTACGCCCGCTCCCGGGGGATGACGACGACGCCGTTTTCGTCGCCCACGATCCAGTCGCCGGGCCGCACCTCCTGGCCGCAGCAGGTGATCTCGCAGTTGATCTCCCCCATGCCCTTCGGCTCGCCGGCGTTGGGCACGACCGCCTTTGCAAAGACGGGGTAGTTCATCTTCCTGATATCATCGGCGTCCCGCACCGCGCCGTCGATGACGACCCCCGCGATCCCGCGGTTCAGGGCGGAAAGGGTCGCAAGCTCGCCCCACGGGGCGATATGGGTTGCCGCGTCGTTGTTGATGACAATCACGTCGCCCTCCCGGGCCATATCGATTGCCTGCACCGGTTTTGCCCAGTCGCCGGCAAACGTCTGGACGGTGACCGCCGGGCCCGCCATGCGAACGTCGCCGCAGATCGAGACGATATCCCGCATTGCCCCTTTGCGGTGCATGGCATCGGTGATGCGGGGCGTGGCGATACCGGCAAGGAGGCTTCGGATCGCCTCGCCGGGGGAGGGCTTCGGCTCGGGCCGCACCTCGGGACGGTCGATGGCGGCCCGGATCGCCCGTGCCGACCCGGTGACATCGGCGGACCGCGTTATCGAGCCGCCCACGATGACGACCGCAGCGCCATGCTGCACTGCCTGCGATGCGGTCCGGGCGTCAAGCCCGCCGGCAACGGCAAGCGGCACCGAGAGCTGGCCGGCGAGGGAGGTGAGGAGATCGACGGAGCTTTTCCCGATCATCTGCTGGTCGATGCCGACATGGGCATTGATGATGTCCACGCCCAGCTCCTCCAGGCGCCGGGAGCGTTTCAGCGGGTCGGCGGTGTTGATGAGATCGGCCATGATGCGCACGCCGTAGTGGCGGGCGGCCCGCACCGATTCGGCGATGACGGTATCGTCGGCGTCGCCGAGCACGCAGACGATGCTCGCGCCCGCCTTGGCTGCCATCTCCACTTCGAGCGCCCCCGTGTCGGCCACCTTCATGTCTGCCACGATCTCGCGGCCCGGATAGGCGTCACGGAGTCTCCTCACCGCGTCCATGCCTGCGCTCTTGATCAGCGGCGTTCCTGCCTCGATCCAGTCCGCACCGCCACGAACGGCTTCCTCTGCGATGGCAAGCGCCCGGGAAAGTTCGGTAAGGTCAAGGGCGACCTGGAGTGCCGGTCCCGTCATATGTCGAAGTCATATGCGGCGGTGCACGAAAAACATTGTTAAAAAGGATGCGGGGGAACGCCTGCTCACGCGGATTTCGGTTCCCACCGGTTGCTAAAGACGATATCCTCGGTTTTTTTCTTGTCGGGGATGGTAATCTGGGCGGGGTATCCCGCGGGGACCAGTGCGATGAGCGTATACCCGTCCGGCACGGCAAGGAGCTCGCGCACGTTTTCGGCGTACCCTTTTTTGTCGCCGGCAACCCAGCACGACGCGACCCCGTGCGCCCAGAGCCCGAGGATCAGCTGATCGGTGGCGGCACAGCCGTCCTCAAGGTAATAGGGCTCTTCTTTTCTGGTAAAGACCGCAAAGCAGATCGGGGCGTCGGCGATGAACTTCCCGTGATCGGTCAGTTCGGCAATGCCCGCCTTCAGCGCCGCATCGTCGATCACCCCGAACAGCCACGGCTGGACGTTCCGTGCGGTCGGGGCAAGACGGGCGCAGTCGAGGGCATCACGAATGACATTCTCGGGGATCGGGGTATCCTTATATTGGCGGACGCTCCGGCGCCCTTTGATGACCGTAACTCCAAGATTCATGACACTGCAAGGCATCCAGACGGCAAAAATCTTCCGGAAAATGAGATGGTGCCGGCAGGACGCACCGGTCCCGGTACGTGAGGATTGGTGAACCGGAACCTCCCTGTCCTGCCATCTCATTGTGGGGAACGGCGATAGGAAAGCAACGGTGCCCCCTTCGTTCCGAAGAGATACTGCACGGGTGAGGTAAAAACCGTTGTGATTTACAACGGCCGCCGGTAAACCCCTCCTCCCTTCCCTTCAGAAGGGGGTAACGAGCCGGATAAACTCCCAGAGGTTGCCGGCTCCGGCGAGGATGACCGCCTGGGGATCGATCCCCAGGATCGGGAAGATGAAGATGAAATAGGCGAACGTCCCGATAGTGCTGCCGATATTGGCGAGCGCTGCGACAAGCACCACGCGGAAGAGGGGAATGGCGCGAAGGGCCCCGAGACTGTCGGCCTCCATGATCGCCCGGAAATCGGCGGTGGAGGGTTTCCGTATCTTCGCCTCGGTGATTGCCGCGAACCAGCCGGCGGCAATCAGGGGGTTGAGGCTGGTCAGCCATGACACCGCAAAGGCGGTCAGGGCGGAGAGGGGATGGCCGCCGGCAGCGAGCGTGAACGCGGCGGAAAGCACCCCGTTGACCAGCACCCAGTAGAGAAGCGCGAGCAGCAGCACGCCCACGCCGACTCCGGAAAATGCTATGGTAACGATGAGAAAGGCGAAGAGGAGGACAACGCCGATCCCGAGCACCGTCGCCCACGGGAAGGTCTTCGGGACCTCCGAGAGCCTGCCGATGGGCGGCAGGGCAGCGGGATTTTCAATATACCGGACGATCCCCCGCACATGCCCCGCACCCACCACGCCGAGCACGCGCTCGTGGCGGTGCCCGAGGGCGATCAGCTGGTGGGCGAGGTAGGCATCGCGTTCGTCGATGAGCGCCCGCGCCCCGTGGGGGGCGTATTTGCGGAACTCCTCGAGCGCAGCGGTGATGACGTCCTGTTCGGTAAGGCTGTCGATGTCGATCTCCTCCCCGCCGATGCCGGCGACAGAAGCCAGGAGGGCGGCAACCATCCGGGCTTTTTCGGGAAACGACATCGTCCGCCAGAACCGCATCAGGGTGATCCTGATGTCGCGGTCGACGAGGGCGACGGGGATCTGCTGTTCCTTCGCCGCCTCGATTGCGGCAAGCATTTCGGCACCGGGTTCGACGCCCGCATCCATACCGATGCGGCGCTGCAGGTAGGAGAGGAGCCACTGCACCAGCAGCTGCGAGAAATTCCCGCCCTGCAGGACCTCGGAGACCGAGGGCTCCGGCCCTTCCCGGCGGAGTGCGGCGTAGCGCCCGGCATCGAGCTCCACGGCAACCACGTCAGGGGTAAAGTCGGCGATGGCGGCGCGGACTTCCTCGACACTCTTCTGGGAGACATGGGCGGTGCCCACGAGGCGGATGTCGGCCATCAGAGCAGCGTCACCCCGTCGGGATCGATAACCGCCCGCGCACCCGGCGGCACTGCGGCGCACCGGTACCGCACAGCAGTGTCGCGGCGCTCGGCCTCCTCGGCGCGTGCCCGGGCAAGCAGCTCATCCGCAAGCGCATGTGCGTCAGCCTCGCTGATGGCGCCGCCAACTCCCGGGCATTCCGAGACGACGAGATCGCCGTCGGCAAGCATGAACGGGTACGTACGGCAGATCCACGGCCGCACAGCGTAGATCCGGCACCGGTTGCCCGCCTCGAGAAAGGCACAGGCATCCCCCGTGCGGCGCAGGCACCAGCCGAAGGTGATCTGCGAGCCGCCCGGGCCGTCCACGAACTCGGGGTAGGGTTCGGCGATCGCCTCCCGGGAAAGCCCGGCTGCATGCACAATTGCCGCCAGCTCCGCCGGTGCCGCCATGACAAGGTTGGAGTCTTTCCCCGCCTGCCGGCAGCATGCCCCGCACGATCGGCAGGAAAAGCCGGTTGCCAGAATCATCCGGGCAAGGTCGCCCGGGGAAGGGGGCCGCACAGGCATCAGCCCAGAAGCCCGCGGCAGAGGTGATCGAAGTTCTCGTACACAAGGCGTCCGTTGACCGAATGGCTCACTTCGGGATGCCACTGGATGCCGTAACAGTAGTCCGAATCGCGCCCGATCGCCTCCACGCCGCAGATCGACGAGCGGGCGAGCAGATCGAAACCGGCCGGCACCGTCGTCACTTCGTCCGCATGCGATGCCCACACGGAGATCCGGTCCGGGTAGCCGAGCAGGATCCGGTCGTGGTCAATAATGTCCACCGAGACCGACCCGAAGCCGCCGCTCGGGCTGTGGGTCACGGCACCGCCGTTGGCAGTCGCGATGATATGCAGGCCAAGGCAGATGCCGAGGACCGGCACCCCGAGATCGAGATACTCCGGCGCCCGGCCGGCACGCTCCAGCGACGGGCCGCCGCCGAGGATGATGCCGCGGCACCCGTCGAGCACCTCGGCGGGGGGCGTGTCGTTCCGGATCATCTTCGCGTCGATCCCGAGGTCACGCAGCATCCTCAGGATGAGATGATTTGTCTGCCCGAAATTATTGACAACATAGAGCGGGCGCATTTGACGTACTCTTCGTCGTGCAGAGGTATAGCCCTTTGTCAGGAGTACCCGGCGACATAGTCGAGAATCGCCCGGGTAATCGCCTGCGGCGCGTGGCCGAGGAGTGCTGCGAGGAAAAGTGCCCCGCCGGCGCCCATCCCCTCCTTCACCTCGCCGATGCAGTACCGGGCAAGCCCCGCGTGCCCGAGATCCCCGAACGCAGGGTCCACGTAGTAGGCGTCGACCCCGACCGCACGGGCGGTATCGACGAAATTCGCGCTTGTATCGTCCCGCACGTAGGCCGTGGTGGCAACGGGCGGCAGGGGGAGGGCAAGGGCCTTGAGGACCGCGGCGACGGCGAGCATCTGGGTGCCGCCGGCCAGGACGACCTGTCCTGTATAGGACGAGCAGATGCCCGCAGCGACGGCAATCATGGGATCGCCGCAGGCACGCACGACATCGAGGGGGTGGCGGTCCGGGTCGTGCCCGATCCGCTCGAGGACGGCACGGCAGACCTCGTCTTTCTGGGAGTGCGGATTGGCAACGAAACTGCTGGAGACCCGGGCGTCGTACCCGAGTGCGCGAAGCACGCAGAGTGCCGTCGTGGTCCCTCCCGGGACGCATTCACCGAGGACGAGCATGTCGCTGCAGCCCGAGAGGAAGGCGCCGAGAAGCCTTCCGCGTTCGTAGAGTGCATGCGCCCCTTCGACGGCATTAGAAAACCGCGGATCGGCGCCGGGCGATCCGTAGACATCCAGGCAGGGCACCACCGGATCCTGCACGAGGCCGGCGTTGATGAACAGGTGGGGGACACCGGTGAGCGCCATCATCGAGCGGGTGATGGTCGAGGGCGTCGGGCAGCCGGTCGGGGTGTCGGGCTTCGCCGCCGTGCTGGAAATGCGGCCGGTTGCAACCAGTTCGGCGTCCAGATTGGGGGTGAACAGCGTTGTTTCGGGGGTGGGGCCCGCCCCCGAGATGCCCGGCACGGTCGAGAGCATGGTGTTGGCCAGCACCACGGCAAAAACAGGCCGTTTGGGCGCAAATCCGGGATCGCGTGAGAGGAATGGCATGACAGGTATGGGTCGCGCAAAAGCAAAAAGATACGGGACTGCCGGCGCCGGGATGAAAAAGAAGACCTTATCATACTCTTTTCAGATACGGAGATCCAATGGCTGTAATCGAGGAGCGGCTGCTGGCCCGCGGCATCGCCCTGCCCGACCTGGTCGAGGCGGCGCTCGCCCTTCCCGTCCCGGCAGGAACGGGGCCTGCACCGACGGCAGGAGGGCTGGCGGCGGCGTTCGGCATCGCTTTTAAGGATCCCGACGTCGCATCGGTCCTCCTGGGATCCCTGCTGCTCAACGAGGATGCCTGGCTCAGGAACCGCCATCCTCCGCCGGCAGGCAGCCTCGGGGTCGGCATGCTCATCGCCGGCATGATCGGCGGCACCCCGGCACAGCGGGCCTTCGCCCGCTACGACCGCGACCACCCTGCCACGATCTCGGGCTACGGCCCGGTCCTCGACGATGCAGTGGCAGGCCTTGTCGCCGGCTGCACGGCCCGGTGCGGCGG
>JAAEEQ010000061.1 GCA_013415665.1 Methanomicrobiales archaeon | reverse complement strand
ATTGCGTTAGTTCACGGCCCCGGCGACGTTTATCACGTACATTCTGCTATTTTTCAGGCATGAAGGCTGAATGCATAATTCCCACCGCAAACTACATGCAATCCCGAAATTAAAATGATATATGGAAAACAATCCGATTTTTAAGATTTTTGAATCGTTTCCCCGGCAGGGGCCGGGGGATGATGAGCACACGGAAAAGGCATTTTCACTCATCGCAGAACCACCTAAAGGGGGTGGTGAGATCCTTGATGTTGGTTGCGGGAAGGGCGTACAGACGATGGCCCTTGCCCGCCTGTGCCCGTCCTGCCGGATAATTGCAACAGATATCCACCAGCCGTTCCTCGATGCGGTGGATGAAAAAATTGCAGCCGGAGGTTATTCCGGGAGAATCAAAACGGTCCGTGCATCTATGGACGATCTTCCCTTCAAAGAGGAGTCTTTCGACATTATATGGGCTGAAGGATGTTCATTCATTATGGGCTTTGAAAATGCCGTGAGATACTGGAAAAAATTCCTCAAACCGGGCGGATATATGATGATATCCGATCTGTTCTGGTTCACGGAAAACCCGTCGGCAGAGGCATGGGAGTTCTTCGCAGAAATCGATCCAACAATTATGATCGAAGAGAAAGGATTTGAGATCATCCGGAATGCAGGATTCGAACTTGCCGGATCCTTCAGGCTTCCTCCACGAGTCTGGGTAGAGAGCTACTATGGTATCGTGAAAGGGGAGTTAGGAAACCTTCTGGAGAAATTCAAAGACAATGAAGGTGCCCTTATGATTATCGAAGGGCTGGAAAAACAGATTGAAATATTTGAGAAATACCATGAAGAATACGGTTATACCTATACTGTAATGAGAAAACCATTGTGAAGAATATCAGATTAAGCACTTCTCATTTTTTCACGTTTTATGAACACTATGTTGGCTAAAAATTGGAGCCCATCAGACCATTGTGAAAGTGAGATTAATTATTGTGAATCTGAATTTTAAGAAGGAATACCTGCAAAAGAGAAGGAGGAATACCTGCAAAAGAAAAGATCTATTTACCCTGCGGGCAGCCAATATGGCTGAATATCACAACGCCCGCACTACAGTACACACCCTTAAATCAACAGAATGTTCTGATCCTGCTGTCAATGCCCTGAATCATAATCTCAATATTCCAATAAATGGAAAATTGAGCTAAAATACTCTTTATGAGACTACTACTAGGGGATGATTCCGGCCCTTTAATCTCTTTTTATTGAAATCACCATGGGCCGTGGCCTGATTGGCCGCTTTGATCACCTTTTCAGGCGTCGTACCGTTTCCCTGATCTTTTCCGGCATGTGCGAGATCTCTGCCTGCCCGGGACGCTCCACCGCAACGAACGACCGGATCGTCGCAGGAACGGTATTCCGTACGCGGGTGACGTTCTCTTCGAAAGCCGGGTTCCCGAAAATCGGATAACGGCAGATCCCGGCATCGGGAAAGGAAATGCAGCGATGCGGGTGAACAAAAACGGAAAAATGCGAGAGGCCGGATTCGAACCGGCGAACTCCTACGAGACCAGGCCCTCAACCTGGCGCCTTTGACCTGGCTTGGCAACCCTCGCCCTGTTACCTTATACACAATGATTTGATAGATAAAATAGGTTGTGCTTTTCGTTCACCCGGAGGTCAGTGCGGCGCCCGACGGCGTCAAATTGTGCCGTGCGGCGCAATATCCGCAACGGGTGCCGGGAGGCCGGCGGGCCGGCGGGTGCATTCACGGCTGCCCTGCGGTCCCGTCACACTGCATATCCCGCCTGCACAGCGGTGCACAGCGATGTATATTTATAGCCCTCACCCCAATCATCTGCCTGCATGTGGGAAGCCATCCTGGACGCATTCGAAGACTCGCCTTCACAGGGGCGGGTTGTGCGGTTTCTCCTTGAAAACGGGTTCGGGGTGTCCGCCGCGGGCAAGATCGTCTGCAACGGGATCGAGATCCCCGGGACGCATATCGCCCGCGCGGCAGGCACGGACCGCCGCGTCGTGGACTCGACGGCACGCCGCATTCTTGAAATTCCCGAATTGAAAGAGATTTTTCTCAATCTCCGCGCGACGCCGGATATCTCCCGTGTCGCGGAATCGCTCGGGCTGACCGTGATTACCATACTCCCGAAAAATGCCCAGCAAAAAGGAATTGTCGGGGCTGCGGTCAATGTTCTGGCCGGGTACGACCTCTCGATACGCCAGATCTTCGTGACCGACCCTTTGCTCTCTGAAGATCCGAAACTCGTCATCGTCGTCGACGAACCGTTGCCGGGCACCGTCTACGAAGAATTGAAAGCGCTGCCTGCCGTCCGCCAGCTCATTATCTGAGCCCCTCGACCTCGCGGGCCAGCAGCAGAATACGCTCCTGAATTGCCGGCCCGAGGCGGGCGGCGCGTGAAACCGCTTCCTCCACCGAAATCACGGTGGTTTCACGCACGCGGTTGTCGGCATGCGCGACGATCTTTTCCTCCAGTGTCCGGGGGATACAGTCAATCGGTTCAAGGCCCGCCCTCCGGCACTCCTCGGCGGTCAGCCCCGCACCGATATGGCGTTCCACGATCCGGGCAACCGCTTCGGAATAGCCGAGTTCCCTGACCATCCTGGCGCCTATCTGGCCGTGCGCGAGGCCATGGGTCCGCGCACGCCCGATATCGTGGAGCCAGGCACCGGTGTACACAAGATCGGCGTCCACCGGCACCCTGCGGGTGTACTGCATTGCAACACGCGCGACGGTACGGCAGTGCTCGATTACGCGGGGCTCGCACCCGGCACGCTCGAGCACCGCCGCAAAGGACGAAACGGCGGTCACCCCATGCCGAGTGAAGTGCGAATAGCAGCCACCCGCTGCTTTAATGCCCGTAATATCAGCTCGTTGTCAAAATGTTCCATGTGCGCGTCGCACTGGGGGCATTCGAAGTTACGCCCGAACGCATCATCGAACGTGAAGATGATGCCGCAATGCTTGCAGACATAAAAATCGTTTTCTTCCTCGTAACGCTCGCGTGCCTGGAGTTTTTCAAGCACCGTCTCCATATCCTCGGAGAGGGCGTCATCGACATGATCGAGCCGCAGCCGCCAGAGATACGTCAGCCATCCGGTCTCTGAATTCTTGATCCGCCGGTATTCGGCGAGCCGTTTTTCATACAGCGTATAGAGCGTGTGGCGCACACTGTTGAGGTTGATGCCCGTCAGTTCGGCGAGTTCCTCATCGCTGTGTTCCCCCTCTTTCGGAAACCGGATCAGCAGATTGACACCCTCCTCTCCGATCATGCGAAACAGGTATGCCTGAATCGCAGGATTCTCCAGCAGTTCCTCCGCAGCTACCATCTGCTCATATATCCGCAGACCCTCGTTATAGTTTTATCCAGCATTGCACACGCATCTTCCCGAGACGCACCCCACCCGTAGGCGCTGGCCACCGCACCCCCCTCCTCGATAGCGGTGCCGGGCCACGGGATATCGGAAACGGCGGGTGAAAGCGCGGACAGGTCATCGCGCACCGTCATGTCGCGATCGGCAAAGACAATCGCCCGTGCGGCGTACCCCCGGCGCGCCGGTGGCGTGCATGGCGGCAGAACGCCCCGGCAGGCATTGATATGCAGGTCGAAAATATTCATCCCGGTTGCCATTTCCACCGTGTCGAGTGTCGCCTGAAACCGGGGATTGATCTCGATTGCCCAGATGCGGTCTCCGAGGACGAAATCCACGCCGACCGAACCAATGCAGCCGCTTGCCCCGGCGGCGTGCTCTGCGATCCTGATCATTTCAGGAACGCCGGGGTGGTCGAAGGGCGTAATGGCACCGGCAAAGCCGAACTCGCGTTCCCCGGGGCCCCTCAGCAGCTGTTCATTTACCGCAACCGCCCGTGCTGCGGTGCCGTTGGCAACGCAGGAGACACTGCAGGCGATGCCGGCGACAAGTTCCTGCCGGATGTAGGGTGTCCCGGGGAACAGCTCCTCCCATGCCTGCTGGGCGGCGGGTGACCGGACAACCTGGTTGCGCCACCCGCCTGCGCCCCTGCGGGGTTTGATCATGTACGGGAAGGCGCCTTCGGCAGCGATGGGAGGCACGGCGATCTGCTCTTCTTCGAAATATTCCTGGATGGCCGCCTTGTCGAGAAACCGGGCGACCCGATCCTTCGGGGTGCCGGCGAGCGGGAACCGGTCGCCCAGTTCTTCGGCACCCGATGTCAGCACCAGGTGGTCGACAGGGTGGTCGCGGCAGAAGGAGGCGATCAATGCCGGCAGGTCTTCAAGTTCTTCGAACGGACGGCAAATATCAGCGTACCAGGAGAGATCGCGATCGCAGAAATGGTCGATCGCGTATACCCGGTATCCTGCATTTCTCGCTGAACGAACGACATGCCGGGTTGCGAATCCGGCAACAAGCACGGTGCCCTTCACTCGCTGCCTCGCATCTTGCCCCGCGCCGAGGGAGTTATGCGCATCGGGGCATCCGGATATTCCCGGTTCAGTTCGCTGCCTTCGAAGAGATGATCCAGAAACAGGGCAAGGCTCGAGATCTCCGAATGCGGCTGGGTGGTGACCGAGATGTTGTAGTCGGCAAGGCCGTACAGGTCGCCGGGAACTTTTTCCGCCCCAACCACCACCAGCAGGTTATCGATCGTTTTCAGCGTTCCCATGACATCGGTCATGCGCAGGCCGTACATGGTCAGGTGCGCCACTCTGCCGCCGTTTGCTTTCCAGTCGGAGATGCACCGTCTCCACGACACATTGTTCTCCACAAAAAAGTCGCCGCCCCATCGTGCGACGACGTCCCCGACGGACCGGGCAACACCGGGATCATTGGCGGCGAGAAACATGCCTTCGGCGCCCAGGGCCCGTGCCGCGAGGGCGACATGCGTCGTCACCCGCTGGTCCCGTTCCGGGCGGTGCCCGATGCGCAATACGGCAACCCGGATCATGGCTTTTTCGTCTCCCTGCCGGTGTCACGCACTTTTATCACGCCGTTTTCAACCGTTATCGGGCTGTTTCCGGCATGGCGCAGCTGACAGAGCAGCAATGACTCCTGGACGGACAGCGCCCGGAGGGAATCACCGTTCCGGGCAATAAGCATGCCTCGTTCCAGACGTTCTGCGGATGCCAGGGCGATCTCTTCGGAAACGCCGGCCCGCAGGCATAATTCGGGCAGGGCGATGGTGTCGGTGGCGGTGATGATATGGTATAATATCCAGTCGATCTCTTCCTCACGCACGATAGCAAGGTTTGCGGGCGGTTGCATATACTTTTTTACGAAGAGCCGACCAATGCCACCAGTACGTTTCAGGGTGTGCAGTCATCGCCCGGAACCGCGCAAAAATCAGGGAAGCAGGAGGATATGCCGGTGACCGATTATATTGAACTTGCCGAACTTGCCGACAGGATCTTTGCAATAGCAGAAGATGACCTTGAACGGTTTGCCGGCGTCATCGCGGATATCGATCCGTCAATACGCGATGAACTTCTCCACTCCGATTTTCTCAACGCACTGCAGGTCTTTTATGTTGCCTTCGGCGAGGTGCCCACCGAGCTTGCCGAGGAGCGCCTTCTGCTCGAACCGGCAACCGCGGTGGCGAACGGGATCCTCCTCGAGGATCGTGACCTGCTGGAACTGTATTTTGCTGAAATCGACGGCGTTCCTTCAGTGCTTGTCACCGACGGCGAAGCGGTGCGTGCATCATTCACGGGCAGGGGGGCGTACGGTCGGGCGGTATCGTATTCCGAAGAATACGAGCCATAATTTCTCCGCCGTATCCCGCACTGATGGCGGTTTCATGCACGCGTGCCGGAACGAGCGGCGGTACCCTGCCCCAGCTGTATGTGCCCGTCCCGATGACCACAAAGGCTCCGTCGATCTCCGCTCCTTCAAGCGGAGAGAAAAGCTCATCTTCCGGCCCCGCCGTCCTGTTGCAGAGGGAGGTTGCCCACGCGTCGGCAAGGGCGACATCAGCGGCGAAGACGGTGACGGCATCCGCAACACCGAACGAAATTGACGGCCCGACCGTCGCCGATGACGTGCAGATTCCCGTCACTCCTTTTCGAGGCGGCACGGCAAACGCCATGGTGCCGGAGATCGGTGCATCCCCCGCGTACAGGCCTACCCTGACCTCACGGTCGCCGATCAGGGCGATATCTCCCCCGTTGTCGATAATCCCGAACGACGCACCCGATTCCTGCATGGCTTCGATGCCGGCCCACGCGATGCTTCCCGCCACCGCCGCCATCGGCCCCGTGCCTGCTTTCATGCCTGCCGCCACCATCCTCCGGACGGTCAGGCTTTCGCTGGCAATGTCGTAGGGTTCGAGCGTCGCCCCGAAAAACGGGTCGGCGGCGATGACCGCCTCGATTTCCTGCCGCGCGGCGATCATCCCGTCCTTTGCCGCGATAATCTGACCCGGTTCTTCTGCGATGATGGTGGCGATCGTCGTTTTATACTCGAAATGCTCCCGTATCATGAGAGCAGCGAGAGCGCATGATGCGGGCAGGCGGGAATGCACTTTCCACACAGCACGCAGCGTGACCCGTCCAGCACGAGCCGCCATTCGCCGTCGAAGGAAAAGACATCCTGCGGGCAGATGCTGATGCAGGCACCGCAGTCGATGCATTCGTCCACGTCGCGCAGCACCGACTCCTCGAGAATCCGAACAGACGCGCCGGTTTCGCGCATTTTCCGGCAGACGAGATCGGCATCCGTATCCGGCACGTCGACGAGAACTTCTCCCGCCATCGAGTCGATGTTCGCCCTTTCTACGTTGATGAGAACGCCCGTCTCCTTGACCGTCCGGGCGATGACCGGCTCACGGCCGCCTTTTCGTGAAAATGTCACCAGCAGTTTCATCGTCTCCACCTCCCGCCGAAGAGTTTGCCGAGATCAATTGCGGAGAGCAGCCCGATGAGGCGCCCATCGCCGTCAACGACGGGCAGGGCACTGATATTGTGCTGTTCGAGCTTGCGGGCAGCAACGTCGACGGCTTCGTCGGGCATTGTCCTGATGACCCGGCGGGTCATGATATCGGAGACCTTTTTGCCGCTTTTCGGCTGTACGACCGCTTTTGAGATGTCGTATGTCGTGACGATGCCGACCAGCTTTCCCTCGGCGTCCAGCACGGGCAGGTGGTTGGTCTCCCCTTTCAGCAGGGTTCGTGCCGCCGTCGCGATCTCCTCGTCCTTACCGATATGGGGGACCGCACGCTGCATGATGTCGCGTACGCGCGGCGTGCGCTGGGTTTCACGAAGGGGATGCACCCGTCTCGTCGCATCAATCCTCCGGATCGGCAGGGCAAGCCCCATTTTCCCGGTCCGCACCCGGTCGGCGAGGGCCGCCGCCACCTCGCGGGCCTTCCTGAAACTTGACAGGGAGGATGTCCTGACGTCCTCGCCGGCGATCTCGATCTTTCCGCTCCTGAGTTCGGCGTAGGTGGCCGTGCGCACCACCGGCCGATCGCGGGCGGGGACGCCGTAATCAACAATCGAGGTCGTGATATCCTCGTCACGAACCGCTGTGCTGCGCACGACGCCGAGATCGATGACCGGAATGGGCACGCCAAGGCCAACATAGAGGGTTGCCCCGTACCCGGTGAATGTGGCGGCACGCAGGAATTCCGGGGACATCCCCCGCATCTCGCCCCTGACCATCAGGGTGCCGAACCCGGTTGCGGGTGAGGACTGCGTGCCCTCCCCGATCACCATCCCTTCCGCGCCGCAGAGGAAGATGGGGGTGCCGCTGCCGATGACCCGCAACCCCGGATCGTTTGCCAGCGGTGAAAGCACACCCGCTCCCGAGAACGATACATTGCCGTGGTGCGGAAGGAGCGACCCCATATAGGTCGAGAGTGCACGATCCGACGAGTTTGTTGCGGCTGCATAACACTGGTAGCTGTTTCTCGGGTTGCACATTACTGCCTGGTTGAGATCCTCCAGCGTTATCTCCGTTTTTAAGGTCGTGCGCGGGTAGCAGTCGGTGCCTTTCGAAAGTGCCCTGAGTTCGATGGTATTGCCGGCAACAAGGTCCTCAAGCACATGGGCACCGCCGTACCGGTCTCCGCGGGTTTCGGACTGCTGCGTGGCACCGAGGTATGCGTCGACCGCCGCAATCCCCGCATATGCCTCGACATCGTTGAGCCATACCCGCTCCATGCGAATGGGCGGATCGGAGTGTCCAAAATTGAAAAAAGCCCCGGATGAACACATGGCGCCGAACGTACCGGTCGTGACGACATCCACTTCCGCAAGCGCGCCTTGCTCGCCGAGTTCGTCGACGATCGCAGGCATCTCCTCCGCGGTCACTACACGGGCGTTCCCGTCGCGTATGCGCGTGTTTATCAGGTCGATGGACTTCTCCATACCATAGTGTGGGCAGTGATGAATATTTAATGCTCCTGTTAATTACTCTCAGTAATATACCTTTTTTATGCTCTCGCGCGAAAAAGAGGTAGGTATGGATATCCAGCGGTTTATCGCGGAGATGGAGCGGATAGCGCCGCCAGCACTCGCGGAGCCCTTCGATGAAGGCAGGATCGGGCTTGTTGTCGAGGGCAAACCTGAAATCGAACGGGTATGCTCGGCACTGGACCTCACGCCCCGTGTCCTGGCGGGCGCCCGCGCCGCCGGTGCCGATATGCTCGTCGTGCATCACACACCGATCTGGACGCCCGTCACCACGGTGCATGGGAGGCTTGCCGGCCTTTTGAAGGACGTGCTGGCGACCGGCATGAACGTATACGTCATGCACAGCAATTTCGACCGGGCTCCGGGAGGGATCAACGACACGCTTGCAGGTATCCTCGGGCTTGAGGATGTCGTGCCCATGAGTCTCGGGGCCGTCGGCACCTGCAGGTGCGATACCGTAAAAATCGCCCGGACGCTTGGCTGCCCGCTCAGGATATACGGCGATCCGGCTCCGCTCCGCAGCCTTGCGGTCGTGGGGGGCAGCGGTTTTGATCCCGGGCTTTTGCATGAAGCAGAGATGCTCAGAGCCGATGCATTCCTCTCCGCGGAAGCCAGGCACGCCACGCTCATCGCAACCCCCCTCACCCTTCTTGAGGCAACCCATTATGCCCTCGAAGCGCCGGGAATGCAGCGCCTTGCCGAACGAATGGCGTGGACATTTCTTCCCGACCCTCCCCGGATCGCCACGGTTCCATGAGCAGCGTCTGGGATCAGCTCTCGAGGGAAGGGCGGCTTTCGCCGGCGGTGTGCGAGCGTATCCGGCACGTGTACGGGGATCGGGGTGAAAAGGCGCTCAGGGCGGTTCGTGACGGGCGCGTCAAACGATATCTCGATTTTTTTGTCGTGGTCGGCAGGACCGCGGAATATGTCGTCGAGGGTGATTTCTGCACCTGCGGGGATTTCCTGTTCCGCGGCAGGGAATGCGTTCACATCCTTGCCGTGCGCATCGCGCAGGCAACCGGGAGGTATGAACTTTTTGAGAGCTGGTACCAGGATGAATGGGAGGAAGAAAGCTCATAGCAAACAATTTTTACCGCCCAAGACAGATATTGAGTGTTTATCACGTGGTTTTTCTATGCTCGAAGAAGAATACCAGCTCGACTATTTCAAAACCAACGGCCTTCACCGCAGGATATGTACAGCATGCGGTTCAGCGTTCTGGACCCGCGACCCGGAGCGCACGGTCTGCGGGGACGCACCATGCGAACCGTACTCCTTCATCGGAAATCCGGTCTTCCGGCCGCATTCCCTTGACGAGATGCGCGAGGCTTTTCTCTCCTTTTTCGAGCGCAATGATCACACCCGCATCGATCGGTATCCGGTTGCCGCACGCTGGCGGGACGACATCTACCTGACGATCGCATCCATCGCGGATTTTCAGCCCTTCGTGACGAGCGGCGAAGTGCCGCCTCCCGCCAATCCCCTGACCATCTCCCAGCCGTGCATCCGGCTCAACGATCTCGATTCTGTCGGGCGCTCCGGGCGCCATCTGACGACATTCGAGATGATGGCGCATCATGCGTTCAATGATCCGGATCATGAAATCTACTGGAAGGACCGGACCGTCGAGCTCTGTGACGCCTTCATCACGTCGATTGGCGGGGACCTCAATGCCGTTTCCTACAAGGAGCACCCGTGGATCGGAGGCGGCAATGCAGGCCCGTCGGTTGAAGTGCTGATCGGGGGGCTCGAGGTAGCCACGCTCGTGTTCATGAGCCTCGGCAAAAAACCGACCGGCGGATCGCCGATCGATCTCGACGGCACCTCCTATTACCCGATGCGCACCCGTATCGTGGATACCGGCTACGGGCTCGAGCGCTTTGTCTGGGCATCCAAGGGCTCGCCCACCATTTACGATGCGGTATTTCCCGAAATGGTCAGCCGCCTGATGGGATCGACAGGGCTTGCACATCTTCTCGATAAACCCGAATACACGCGCATTCTTGCGATGAATGCAAAATTCGCCGGGCTCATGGACATAACCGGATCCAACCTGGCCACAATGCGCAAAAAGATCGCGGCCCAGATCAATGTGCCCTTCGAAAAGCTGCAGAAGATGATAACGCCCGTCGAGCGGGTCTATGCGATTGCGGACCACACGCGCTGCCTTGCGTACATGCTCGGGGACTGCATCGTCCCGTCGAATGCCCAGGA
>JAAEEQ010000174.1 GCA_013415665.1 Methanomicrobiales archaeon | reverse complement strand
CGAAGGCCATCTCGCTCGGCGTGATGTCGAAGAGCTTCGGCCTTCCCGGCCTCCGGCTCGGCTGGGTTGCGGCACAGGACGCCGATCTCGTCCGCCGGATCCTTGCGTGGAAGGACTACACGACCATCTGCACGAGTGCGCCGGCGGAGTATCTTTCGGCAATTGCCCTGCGGCATAAGGAGACGCTCATCGCCCGCAACCGGGCCGTTATGAACGAAAACCGGGTCCTCCTCCTGGACTTCTTCGCCCGCCACCCCGATCGCTTCGCCTGCGAAATGCCGCTCGCGGGCCCGGTCTGCTACCCCCGCTACCTCGGAAACGAAGGAGCGGCGGCCTTCTGCGACGCCCTCATCCGGGAGACCGGCGTCATCCTCCTGCCGTCCACGGTCTTCGGCGACGGTGACGGGCACATCAGGTTCGGGTTCGGGCGGCGGGACATGGCGGCGGCGCTTGGGGTGCTCGAAAACTACCTGGTGCAGAAAAAGCCGTGAAAGGCTCCGGGGAACCACGGGACCGATTCCGGCCGGAAGAGAGAATCCCGCGTAAAAAAAAAGGAGGCGATGGCTCCGGCATCAAGCCGGGTGCGTATCGTCAGTCATCCTCGAATACCATGTCCGCCCGTTCGCACCGGCAGACTCCGCCCGTCCTGTATTCCCGCTCCAGCAGCTCCTCGAGGATCACGACCGCGTCCCCGACAAAGTCCCGGCATACCGCGGCGAAGAGGTTGAGCTCGGCGGCCTTCTGCCATTCCTCCGGGACCTTCGCATCGTAGCCGATGAGATCGCGGCAGATCACGGAACCGTGCCGCTCTTCGAAGGTCTCGCAAAACTCGCGGACCAGCGCATAGGCCTTCTCTTTTCCCTCTTTGTTGTCGGCGATATGCCGTGTCGAAAGCCCGATGACCATGACCGCCCCGGATACGCTGCCGCACAGGCCTCCCGTCCGGCCCACCCCGGCGCCGAAGCCGCGGGCGATAGCCGTGTCAATGGCGAAGTCGTTTGCGAATGCGGAGAGCACGGACTGTGCGCAGTTGGAGCCGTCCCTGAAATTGACAAGAGCGATCCGTTCGCGTGGTGACATGATTCTCCCGGTACCGGTTGCCAGTCGCGGGATTGAAGCTTCCGGTCTGTTCCGGGAACGAATACAGGCCGGCGATGGCGACAAAAGAGGGAGGGGACGAGAACCTCAGGGACAGGTCATGGGAGCATTCGTCCACTGCGTTTCGTCCCCGGCAGTACAATAATATTGTTGTTCTTTCGTGTCGTAGCAGGACGCCTGCCCTGTTTTCCCGCATTGGATCGAATTGAAACAGATATCCTTACTGATGCCATCCGGATTCAGGTCGGATCCGTCCGAATCCCTATAACTTTCCAATTCAAGACAAACGTCCGGAGCATTGAGTTCTCGTGCAAAATACTGGACGCACTGGTATTTGTCATAGGAACCCTGTTTTCCGTACCAGTCCTGATCGGACATGCTGCCGCAAACAGAGAGTTGCTTACTCGACGCCGCAATATAGAGCCAGCACTTGCTTTTGGGCCCCACGCTCTCGATATCATTGCACATATGAATATTCATCGAGGCGACGGCCAGCTGCTGGATGCAGTGATCACGGTCTTTGCCGTCAAGCCCTTCGCAGGCGACGGCTCCCATCTCGGCGGCATCCTGGCATCCGGCCGTGAACAGCATCGCGCCAAGGCTTACAAACAAAAGAGAGAGAAAAATCACGTATTTGATTGTCAATTGATCTACCCCACAGAGAACAATCGGTTCCCGATTTATAAAAAAATACCTTATGGTAAGGATGTTTGCGCAAACGAAATCCGGCCTGAATGCTACCGAATCAAAAAAGATTTATCAGAACAGGACGGTTCAAATTGCCCGAACCTGCAAAGTCAAGCACCCTATAAAAAGATTTCTATTGCGCTTAGCGCCACCCCATCAGCCACAGCGGGATGCGACAGTGGCGAAGCCTGCAGAAAAGGGCAATAATACCGAGAAGGAGCGCAAGGATCACCAGGATGCCGGCACCCTGGGCCAGCGATCCGATGAACTCCGTTCCCGGGATGAGGCGGGTTGCCGGAATATCGACGCCGGAAAGCAGCCGTGCGGCGGTTGTTGTGATGAGCACTGCGGGAATGACATATTTGCAGAGGGGGAGCACGATCCGTGCCGGCCCCTGCGTGCCGTCGATCTGAGATTCAAGCACGGAGCGGTGCAGGAACCAGGTGAAGGTGACTGACGTGAGGAGCGCGGCGATCGGGAGCCCGATGCTGCCGACGGTCTCGTCGAGAAAGTCCAGCACCCTAACCCCCCCCACAGAAAAGCCTACGGCACTGTAGCTCAGCGCCGAGGGCATACCTGCGAGAAGAATCCCGCCGGTGAGCAGGAATGCCGTTCTCCGGCGGGACCACCCGAGGGTTTCGCGGACAGCAGCGACGCTCACCTCAAGCATGGAAACAGCGGACGTAAGCGCAGCAAAAAAGAGCACCAGGAAAAAG
>JAAEEQ010000060.1 GCA_013415665.1 Methanomicrobiales archaeon | reverse complement strand
GGCCTGCATTTCCACGATGTCAAGAAGCTCATAGCGGTCTTAAACGACCTCGTCGACAAGGGCAATACGGTCATCGTCATCGAGCACAACCTCGACGTCATCAAGTCCGCCGACCACATCATCGATCTCGGGCCGGAGGGCGGCAACGCGGGCGGCTACATCGTCGCCACCGGCACCCCGGAGGAGGTGGCGGCGGATGAACAGAGCCATACCGGGCGGTTCCTCGCCCCCATGCTGCAACGCCCATGATCGACACGACCGCGCTTCCCCGTCTCCCCGGCTGCTACCTCTTTTCCGATGCGGACGGCACGGTCATCTACGTCGGCAAGGCGAAAAATCTCAAAAACCGGGTATCGAGCTATTTCCAGAGCCGCGAACGGGACGCAAAAACCGACCACCTCGTCACGGCGGCGGCAGCGGTCGATGTCATCGTCACCGAAAACGAAGTCGAGGCCCTCATTCTCGAAAACAATCTCATCAAACGCTACCAGCCCCGGTACAACATCGATCTCAAGGACTCGAAGAACTTCGCCTATATCCACATCTCCGGCGAAGCATATCCCCGCATCGGCATCGCCCGGAAGGCACGGGGCGGCGGGACGTTTTACGGGCCGTTCGTCTCGGCAAAAGAGCGTGATTACGTGCTGGAGGTGCTCAAAAAAACCTTCCGCTTACGCACCTGCAGGAAAATGCCGAAACGGGCATGCCTGCGGATGCATATCGGGACCTGCAGCGCCCCCTGCGAGAACAGGATCGGCCGGGAGGCCTATGCGGAAGCGGTCGCACGGGCGGCGGCGGTCCTGAAGGGGCAGGGATCGGACCTTGTCCGCACGCTGGAGGCGGAGATGGCAACACGTGCGGAGCGGGAGGAGTTCGAGGCCGCGATGCTGCTCCGCGACCAGATCGGCGCGATCCGCCACCTCACCGAACGCCAGCGGGTGGACCGGCGTGTCGCCCACGACGAGGATATCGTCAACTGGACGGAGCGGGACGGGAAGGTGTACCTGATGCTCTTTCATGTCGAGCGGGGCACGCTTGCCGAGAAGCAGGAGTTCGTCTTCGAGGCGGGGGAGGGAGTCATCGAAGAGTTCATCGTGCAGTACTATGCCGAGAACGCCCCCCCCGCGGAGATCGTGCTGCCCGAACCCGCGGGCGAGGACGTGGCGGCGTACCTCTCCCGCCTCCGCGGGAAGAAAGTCACCGTGACGGTGCCGCAGCGCGGCGACAAGAAGAAGCTGCTGGACCTGGTCGCGAAAAACATCGAGATCGGGTTCTTCGGCGACCTCTTGAAGCAGGAAGCGCTCAGGAAAGCCGTGGGGCTCCCCGATATCCCTGCTGTCATCGAGTGCTTCGATATCTCGCACCTTGCGGGCACCGCCATGGTCGGATCGATGGTGCAGTTCCGGCAGGGCCGCCCCGACAAACGCAACTACCGGCGGTTCCGCATCAGGACGATCGAGGGGATCGACGACACGGCGGCGATCGCCGAGGTGGTGCGGCGGCGGTACACGCGGCTCCGCGACGAGGACAGCCCCATGCCGGACCTGGTCATCATCGACGGGGGCAAGGGGCAGCTTCGCGCCGCACGGGATGCACTTATGGCGATCGGGGTGAAGGTACCCGTCATCGCGATCGCCAAGCGCGAAGAGGAGATCTACCTGCCCGGCATGACGCATGCCCTGCCCCTCGGCAAAAAGCAGAAGGCGTCGCTTTTCATCCAGGAGATCCGGGACGAGGCCCACCGGTTCGCGCTTGCCTACAACCGCCTCCTGCGCAAAAAACAGGTGATACAATGAATGAGTTCCGCCTCGTCTCCGATTTTCTCCCGACCGGGTCGCAGCCCGGCGCGATCCGCGATCTTACGGAGAGCATCCGTGCGCACGAGCGGCAGGCGACCCTGCTCGGCGTGACGGGATCGGGAAAGACGTTCACCGTTGCCAACGTCATCGCGGCCATCCAGAAGCCCACGCTCGTCATCGCCCACAACAAGACCCTCGCCGCACAGCTCTACAACGAATTCGCCGAATTTTTCCCGGAGAACCGGGTCGAGTACTTCGTCTCGTACTACGACTACTACCAGCCGGAGTCCTACATCCCCAAAAAAGACCAGTATATCGAAAAAGACGTGCAGATCAACCCGAAGATCGAGCAGATGCGCCTTTCCGCCACGGCATCCCTGCTCTCCCGCGAGGACACCATCGTGGTTGCTTCGGTCTCGTGCATCTACGGCCTCGGCAACCCGGAAAACTTCCGCGACATGGGCTTTACCCTCACCGTCGGCGACCGCGTGCAGCGAAACGAGCTCCTCGGAAGGTTTGTCGACCTGCTCTTCGAACGGAACGACATGGAGCTGATGCCGGGACGGTTCCGGGTGCGGGGCGACACCGTCGACCTGATCCCCGGCTATTTCAACAATATCATACGCATCGAACTGTTCGGGAACGAGATCGAGCGCATTTCCGAGATCGACAAGGTGACGGGAAAGGAACGGGAGCGGATGCGGTACTTCCACGTCTATCCCGCCCGCCATTTCGTCATCCCCGAGTCCCAGAAACAGCGGGCGCTGGCCTCGATCGAGCGCGAGCTCGAGGAGGTGCTGCCCCGGCTCGGCATGATCGAGGCGCACCGGCTCGAGCAGCGCACCCGCTACGACATCGAGATGATCGAGGAGACGGGGAGCTGCAAGGGCATCGAGAATTATTCCCGCCATTTCGACGGGCGCAAAGCCGGCGAGAAGCCCTACTGCCTGCTTGACTATTTTCCGAAGGATTTCCTGATGGTCATCGACGAGAGCCACCAGACGCTGCCGCAGGTCCGGGGGATGTACCGGGGGGATTACGCCCGGAAATCGACGCTGGTCGAGTACGGCTTCCGCCTGCCGTCTGCCATCGACAACCGGCCGCTCACCTTCGAGGAGTTCGAAGACTACATGCGGCAGGTCATCTACGTCTCGGCAACGCCCGCGGAGTACGAACGCGAGCACTCGGCCCGCATCGTGGAGCAGATCATCCGGCCGACGGGGCTCGTCGACCCGTCGGTGGAGATCCGCCCGATCGCCGGGCAGACCGACGACGTTATGCGCGAGATCGAGGGAGCGATCGCAAACGGCGACCGGGTGCTGATCACGACCCTGACGAAAAAACTCGCCGAAGAGCTCACCGAGTACCTGGCGGAGCAGGGCATCAGGACCCGGTACCTGCACTCCGACATCAAGACCATCGAGCGCACCGAGATCATCCGGCAGCTCCGCCTCGGCACCTTCGATGTGCTGGTCGGGATCAACCTGCTGCGGGAGGGACTCGACATCCCCGAGGTCGGCTTCATCGGCATTCTCGATGCCGACAAGGAGGGCTTCCTCCGCGATGCCCGGAGCCTGATCCAGATCATCGGGCGGGCGGCCCGCCATGCCGACGCCCGCGTCGTGCTGTACGCCGACAACCTGACCGATTCCATACGACAGGCCGTTGCCGAAACGGAGCGCCGCCGCAACCTGCAGGTGTCGTATAACCGGGCGCACAACATCACGCCCGTATCCATTAAAAAACCGATCCGCGACAAGGAGGTCGAGCTGACCGACACGAAGCACCTCCCGAAGCGCGAGATCCCCAACCTGCTCATCGAACTGGAAGCCCAGATGCGGAGAGCTGCGGACGACCTCGATTTCGAGCGGGCGATCTACCTCCGGGACCGGATCCGGCAGCTCAGGAAAGAGCAGGAGATGCCGTAAGGGGCAGGGATTCCCAAAAATCCCCCAAAAGAATAACATCCTCCACGAAGAACCACCTTTGATGGCGCTCCATGACCGGTCCATCGGCGCGGAACTGTCGGTAGTCGAACGAGAGATGCTCTTCAACGACGCCTATGCGGACACCGGGTTCGTGGTGTACGCATCGGACGACGGGAGGTTATTTCAGCTCCTCGCCTCGCCCTTTCTCGAAAACAAAGAGCCGGGGAAGGTCTATGCCGCGGCTTCCTGCCCACCGCCGCCCGAACACATTTTCGCGCAGGTCACCGTCATTTCGGAACAGGAGTCAATCGACGAGAGAACCGGGTCAAAACATATCGTCAAAACGATTGGCGGATGGAAGCCGTTCGACCCGACACCGCTTGCCGCACGAAGGCGGATACTGGACTACGAGGAAGTGGTACAGCACTTTACCCGCCTCATTCGCGGGGAAGAGGATGTCATCAGCCAGATCGCGACATGCTCCGCGCTCTATGCGCTCTCCTCCCCGCCGGGCATCGCCGGCACCGGCGGCATCAATACGGCGGTCTTCGGCAAAAAATTCCAGTGGGACCTCTTTGCAGGGTCCATGGCGGTCATCCCACGGGAATTCCGGGAAGCCCGTTCGCCCTGGTACTACTACATTTCCGCACGGGAGAGCATGCGGCAGGGAGCCGGGAACGACGAGATAAGCCGTGCCATTCTCAGGCCTAAAAAAACCGTTGCCGACATCCCGCTCGAGATCGGCGATGTCGCCGAACGCAGGTTTTTGCGGGACGCCAGAGCGACGCTGAAAGAGGAGAACGGCATCGTGACGGCATACATACTCGATTCCCTGCTCCTCAGGCCCGAGCCCTCCGCACGGGCGGAGCAGATCATCACCGATGCGATCTACGAGCTCCGCGACGATTTCAAAAAAGCCGGGCGGGCCCCCTACAACCAGAACCTCGGCGACGCCATTCCGAAACTGAGCGCTTCCCTGGCGAGGCTCCACCACAACACGGAGGTCGCGGACACCCTCGTAAAAGAAAGCGTCGACCTGCTGCTCGACATGCACCACCGGATTGCAGCGTTCCACAACACGCCGCTGAAGATTTCGCAGGTGTACCGGCTGTCGGGCGACGCACGGAAACTGTATTTCGACCTGTACGGCATATTCGGGGCCGACTACTGGATACCCCTCGAAGAGGCGCAGAACAGCTCCGGCCTCGACCCGGCCGAATTCGAGGCCGCGATCGAATCGCTGTGTCTGGAAGGGTACTGCCAGAGAAAAACGGGATACGTAAAAATCCTCGAAGATTACCGCTAGGATACCGGCAGGCCGTATCCGGCTCAAAAAACGGTGGATTTATTCTTCCTTTATCGAGTATTCGGCATTAATCGGGCCGGGGCCTTCGTCCTCGGGGATGATGACCCACGCGAGGAGATAGATGATAATGCCCGATCCCATGCCGCCGAAAACGAGCACGGCCCAGATAAGCCGGATCAGGTTGGGATCGACGTCGAAGTACCGCCCGATCCCGCTGCAGACGCCGGCGACAATCCGGTCATCCTTCGGCCGGGTGAGTTGTTTTTCTGCCATCGGAAGGATATAGGTGCACCTATCGCATAAACCTGATGCCGGGAAAAGCCGCGGCATGCCGTATGGGTCCCTGGAAAGCGTCCGGAAAAACGGAGGGTATGTGCATACGTTTTTCCCGTTGACACCGATAGTATCTTGTCCGGCGTCGTAAGACAGCCGGGAACACATCCGCGTTTCACCCGTCTTTTAGGACCTGATCCCCATGCATCATTCCGGCGCCCTCGTCTGTATCGGCCTCGCCCTGCTCCTCGCGGCAGGGTGCAGTACCGGAGGAGACAGACTGCCGACAGAGGAAGCTGTGCTCGGAACGCAGTTCGATGGCTGGGCTGATTTCCCTTCGATATCCGCGGACGGCCGGTTTGTGGCATTTGCAACGGCAGGCAACGATATCGCGGGATTGAGCGGGGTACGATCCGCCGGCGATATTCTGCGCTACGATCGCGAAACCGGCAGATCGCTCAGTGTCATCAACCTCACCTCCCTTCGGGACGAATACGCGACTTTCCTGAATCCGTCACTTTCCGGCGACGGACGCTTCATCGCCTTCGAGGCCGTCGCCCGGCTGCCGGAAAATCCATACCTGTTCGAAGGAGCGGGCCGGTCACACCAGATCTTCGTCATCGATTGCATGACAGGGAATGCGACCATTGTTTCGAAGGCATCCGGCGGAGCACAGGGCAATGGCAGGTCTGTCGACCCGGTCATTACTGACGATGCCCGATGCATCACCTTCTCATCGTGGGCGGACAACCTTGTCCGCGGTGACACTAACGGAGTCGGGGACGTTTTTGTGCATAATCGCACGACAGGCACGACCACTCGCGTTTCGGTGGCCTCGGACGGCACCCAGGCAAACAGAGGCTCCTACCCGTCCTGGATCTCCGGCAGCGGCAGATGGATCGCATTCGCCTCGGGTGCCGATAATCTCGCGGCAGGTGACGACAACGGAGTGGAGGACATTTTTCTGCATGATACGGCAGGCAATGCGACCACACCCGTCTCGTTCTCCCCCGGACGAACGCAGCGGGTGCGCCCATCCGTTTCTCCCGCAATCTCGAACGACGGGTGCTGCACTGTGTTTCGCTCGTTTGGGAATAGCGACGTCCCGGGGACTTCAGCCGCTGCCGATATTTTTGTGTACGACCGGCGGTCAGCCACTACCCGTAATATCACCAATTACCCGCCCGGCGCCGTTATGACCGGCTGGTCGCGTGCACCGGCCATCTCGGGGGACGGCCGCTACATCGCGTTCGAATCGATGGCCGCACTGACAACAGAGGATGGGAACGGGATGGTGGATGTCTTTGTCTATGACACAGCGGAGGAAACGACAACACTCATTTCCGTCTCGTCCGGCGGGATACAGGGGGACGGTGACTCGAGATCCCCTGATATTTCGGCCGACGGCCGGTTTATTGCGTTCGTCTCGGAGGCCGACAACCTGGTAAAAGGCGATACGAACGGTTATGCCGACGTCTTCGTTCACGACCGGGTGACAGGGCGGACAACGCTCGTTTCTGTCAGGAACACGATGCCGGACAAGAACTGATCCCGCTGCACCAAACCGACTGACGGCAGATCGGCCTCCGGGAATATAGGGCGGCTGCCAGCAGCCCTCTCCGGCGCCGGTTCACCGGGGAATAGGTAACGTTTTTTGTTTTGAGTAAAATTATTTTGATAAGACAGCGACATATCCCCATGGGATCACGGGCAGCCACGCTCATTCTTCTGGTTATGTGTGCACTTATTCTCGTCGCGGGATGCGCTTCACCGGCCGATACCGGGAAAAGCGCATCGGATGCGGTCCTGACGATCACGGATGCTTCCGGGATGGCGATTGCGGTGCCGGCCCCCGTTCACCGGGTGGTCTCCCTCTCCCCGAGCGAGACCGAGATAGTGTATGCGTTGAACGCCACCGAAGCCGGGATCGAACTTGTAGGAAGGACCGATTACGACAACTACCCGCCGGAAGTGGCATCCGTCCCCTCGATGGGGGGCCCGAGAACCCTCAGCATCGACGCCATAATCCGGGCCGAACCGGATCTCGTTCTCGCAACCACGATAACCAGCACGGATGTGACCGGGCAGCTGACCCAGCTCGGCATACCCGTTCTCACGTACCGGCTGGAGAATGTCAATGATGTGTATGACAACATCCTCTCCGTCGGAACGGCGCTCGATCTGGAGGAACAGGCTGCATTACTCGTTGCCGAAATGCAGCAGCGGGTTGCCGCCGTCCAGAGCGGGGAGCACGTCGCCGAACCGCCGAAGGTGATGTATATCGTATCGGCAAGTCCGATGTACGTCGCCGGGGAAGGCACGCTGCAGGACGAGATGATCACGCTCTCCGGCGGGACCAATATCTTTCACGATAAAAGCAGGTACTTTGCCGTCTCCGATGAAGCCGTCGTTGCACGGTCCCCGGATATTATCATCATGCCCACCGGGCACGGCAGCGGTTCGCGGACGATACGGGTAGACCTCCTGAATAAAACCGTATTCTCCGAAATACCGGCAATCATAGACGGTCGGCTGTACGAACTTGACGAAAATATTGTCTCACGCCCCGGGCCGCGTATCGTTTTAGCCCTGGAGATGTTTGACGAATGTATCAACGAAGCCTGACACTTGCGGTATCGGCCTTTCTGGCGATCCTGCTGGTGTCGGCCATCGTGCTGTCCGTCATGATCGGCGTATCGGGACTGGATGCGGGCACGGTCGTTGCGATCCTGGCCGAACCCTTCACGGGCCAGGCCCCCTGGTGGAGCAGTGCCGATGCGACCATCGTCCGCTCCATCAGGCTCCCCCGGGCTCTTGTCGCGGCGATGGTCGGCCTGTGCCTGGCGGCAAGCGGTGTCGTCCTCCAGGGGCTGTTCAAAAACCCGATGGCAGACCCGTATTTCCTGGGCATATCGAACGGGGCGGCGCTCGGTGCGACGCTCGTCATCGCATTCGGCGGTTTTTTGGGTCTCGGTTTCTATTCGCTTCCGGTACTGTCGTTTCTCTTCGGTCTCGGGACCATGCTGCTCGTGTATACGATAGCGCGGGTCGGCAACCAGGTGCCGGTGAATGCGCTGCTCCTGTCGGGAATTGCAATCGCGGCGTTTCTTTCGGCTGTCAACTCGTTCATCCTGTTCACGGCGGAGATGAACGTGCACCAGATCCTCTTCTGGATGATGGGCGGCCTTTCCGGCAGGGGATGGGACTATGTCTGGATCATCCTGCCGTTCACGATCATCATGCCCCCCATCCTCCTCCTGCTTGCGCCCCGGATGAACGCGATCATGTTCGGCGAAGAGTCCGCGATGTACGCGGGCATCGATGTGGTCCTGCTGAAAAAGGCGCTCATCATCGTCGTCTCGCTCATGACCGCGGCCGCCGTGGCCGTCAGCGGCATCATCGGCTTCGTGGGCCTGATCATCCCCCACATTGCACGGCTCGCCGTCGGCCCCGACCACCGCACCCTCATCCCGGTCTCCCTGCTTTCCGGGGGCGTTTTTCTCGTGCTTGCCGATATCATCGCACGGGTCGTCATCGCTCCCGCGGAACTTCCGATCGGCGTGATAACGGCGATGTGCGGCGTCCCGTTCTTCATCTATCTCCTGCGAAAGAACCGGGGTGAGATGTAGATGCCGATCGATATCCAAGGCGTCGCATTCGGGTACGTTCCTGAAAAGACAGTGCTGCAGGAGATCGGTTTTTCCTGCCGGGACCACCGGATTACCGGGATCATCGGGCCGAACGGATGCGGGAAAACCACGCTTCTCAAAGTCATGGCAGGGTACCTGCGTCCCGCGGAAGGGGCGGTGCTCTATGACGGCCACGATATCGGCGCCATCCGTCCCGCCGAACTTGCCCGGCTGCGTGCCGTGGTGGAGCAGGGTATCGAATGCCCGTTCGCGTTCCCGGTCTATGATTACGTCATGCTCGGCAGGATTTCCTACATGAAAAGCTTCGCCCCGCATACCGAGGAAGACCACCGCATCGTTATCGATGCGCTCCGGGATACCAATGCGCTCCGCTTCCAGGACCGGAAAGTGACCGAACTCTCGGGCGGCGAACTCCAGCGGGTGATGATCGCGAAAGCGCTTGCCCAGCAGCCGAAATACCTCCTGCTCGACGAACCGACGTCGCACCTTGACG
>JAAEEQ010000059.1 GCA_013415665.1 Methanomicrobiales archaeon | reverse complement strand
ACGGCACGGCCGTCGGAGATCTCGTTGAGGGTGCACATGAACGATGCAATCGCTGCGGGGGTGTCGGTGAAGGTGTTCATGATACCCGGGCCCATCTTCAGGCTGTCGGTGTTTGCCGCAATCATGGCAAGGGTCGGGTAGCAGTGGCGGTTATTGTAGTGGTTGGTGATCCATGCAAAGTCGATGTCCTTGGACTCTGCAAGCTTACAGTAATTCACTACCTGCTTGACGTTTATGTTTCCTGGCACAAATTCAATTCCATATGACAAGGCTTTTTCACCTCATGTGAGTATTAATGCACCCAGATTAATATACATTATCATTTCATCGCCATGGAGTGCGGGGTCCGGTTTCAAAAAGATCCATCGATTGCATGCCGTCGTACCGCTCTTTCCGGCCCTGCCGCAGCATCTGCCGATAACCGGCAGATCCGCAGCTCTTCGGGAATGCACATTATTTATTAGGTCACTCAGACCATCATAATTAATAGATACTCCTGCAGCCCTGTGCCGCAGGCACCGGTGCGGCCGTACCGGACAGGCAACGGGCTGAAAAAAAACCGGTACATAGCAATAAATCTCGGATTTCGGACATGAGAGTTCTGGCAATCGGACTGGGCGGTGCGGGCTCCCGCATCGTGGACAAGCTCTATGATCATGACAGCCGGAGCGGCGTTGGCTGTATGCACGCCCTCGCCATCGATACCGATGTAAACACCCTGCTCCAGCTGAAATATCTCCCGGATACGGCAAAATTCCATTTTCCGTCCCTTGATCCCGATCAGCACTACGATACGGCGTCGACGATCGACATCGAGCAGATTATGACCGCAATCCAGAGAATGGATACGGTTGAAATCGACGCAATCATGTTCTTCTGCGGGCTGGGCGGCCATATGGCGGAAGCGGTGCGGATAATCGTTCCCGAGATTCGGAAATCATTCATCGAACCGGTTTTTGCCGTGGTCACCCTTCCCTGCCTCGGCGAGGGCGGTGCCCGGTCGGCAAAAGCTGCGCTCGATATCGATATGATCGGGCCGTTTTTCGATGCGGTCATCCTCTTTGACAACGAGACCTGGTACAAAAAGCTCAGGGAACGGTTCTCGGCCGAAGCAGAGGAAAGGCTGCACAAACGGCGCCTCCGCCGGGCACCCGCGGCACCGACCAATCCGCGCGATGTCTACCGATTGCTGAATGAACGCATCGCCCGGCAGGTAGGCCTCCTCCTGCGGGCGGGAGAGTTCAATGAGGACGGGCTTGAGGTTGCCGAAGTTGTCCTTGATGCCGGTGAAATTCTCAATACCCTGAAAGGAAACGGCATGGTCGCCATCGGGTACGCCGCCGAACCGCTTCCTTCGAGCTGGTTCGATGTCTTTGATCGGTGGCGTTCGGCCCGCCATTTCTTCGAGGGCGCTCACCGCAGGGCTGCACGCATCGTTTCGCTCGCAAAACAGGCGGTCTACGAGGATATCTCCATCCCCTGCGATCTCACCAGTGCGGAGCGGGCGCTGGTGCTGATCGCAGGTCCCTCAAAAGAGCTGTCGATGAAGGGATTCCAGACGGTCAGGAAATGGATCGACCGGAGCATCGCCGGGCTCGAGATGCGTTCGGGAGATTATCCGGTGAAAAATACCGGGTACGTCGGCATCATCATCATGCTGGCGGGCCTTGAAAATATCCCGCGGCTCTCGGAGATCAGGGAGATCCGGGAGACCTGGCTTCTCGAAGAAGAAGCGGAACGAAGGCGGAGGGAAGAGGAACTCGCATCCCGGGAAGGGGAAGAGGAGGGTATGCCTTCTTCGGAGGCGGCCGTAGGCCATATCCCGGAGGAGGAGGTCCCGGCCGTCCCCCCAAAGATCGGGGAAACGCCCCAGGATGAGATGATTGCCGTGCCGGCTGTGAAGAAAGGCCGGGAGCGGGAGCCGGGGGTCGCCTCGGAGAGCATTCCTGCGCCGCCACGGACGCAACGGCAGGACGACGCCCTGATCCTGCCGCGCCGCCCGGGCCGCACCGAACTCGACATGACGCGCCAGACAAGCGGCGGGGACAGGATGAAACCGAAGAACGACGCTTTCTCGGCACGGGATATACACGCGGGTGCCGGCCCTGCCGCCCCCCGGCTCCGTGACGAGACGCCCGTCCGGGTGAGAACGCTGCCAAAAGCGAAGGACGGCATCATCGATGCGGAGAAAGTGAGCGTCACCCCCGCTCCCGCACGGCCGAAGGAGGCGATCATCGATGCCGAGCGGGTGTCGGTTGCCAAAACCGGGAAAAAAATCCGCGAACTGGTCGATGACAGCGAGACGGTGAAAATGCGCGACCGTCCCACGGGTTCCATCAACAATACGCTGCGGCATGCGGAAAAAAGCCTTGAACAATCCGTGAAAAGGCCGAAAGAAACGGACCCCGGAAAACGCCGCATAAAGATTATCCCTGCCGAGGAACAGGAGGAGGCACCGGCAGGGGATGAACGTGACGATGATCTTTTCTGGATCACCTGATATCGCTTTTTACTCGATCACTTTTGCATACGGGATATTTCCCGCCCCGATCTCGGTCCTGATGCTGAATCCCGATTCGATGCCGCTCCCGATCAGGTTCATGCCCGAAAAGGCGACGATCGCAAGCCGGTAGGGATGCTCGGTGAGGTTGAACACCTGCGTCCCCTGCGCGACCGGAAAAATAAACCCTGATTTGCGCATATCGGCGGCAATGTCGTCCACCCGGGATGCGGCCGTCACCGGCACCTCCCTGACATTGGCAAGCGCAACGCCGGTGCCGGTGCGGGCGACGTTCCCGATTGAGGTCATGCCGGCATTGATAAAGAGCTGCAGCGGATCGGCGGTCGTTCCCCGGTATCCGATGAGATCAAGAAACGCTTCCGGCCTGCTGTCCCGGATGGCGAGGCATCCCCCGTATGCCATCTTCACGGGAATGCCGTGCGACTGCAGCACGCCGTCGAGCGTGATGCTGCAGACCGTGATGAACCCGGTATGCCCGGGCGGCACCCTCGGATCCCGGTCGGTGATGCGGTAGCGTGAAAAAAAACCGAGCCCTGCAGCTAAAACCGCATCGAAGGCTGCAGCGACGCCTTCGGCATGCTCGTCCGGCACGATGGAAAGGTTGTAGGCGACGTCCCCCGTCCCGGTTTCCGGGTTGAATGTGCTCCGGAACGCAAGCCGTTCCAGTTTGGAGATGATAAACCCGATACGCTCGTCCACCAGTGCCCGTTCGGTTTCCGCAACCCCGGACGGTGTGAGCACCCGCCCGCGGTTGCCGATCTTATGCGTGAATCCCATCTCGTCGAGATACTGCAGGTAATACTGGACGGCCCGGTCGGAGAGGACGAATCCGCGCTCGGCCATCAGTTCGGAAAGCCGTTTTGCGCCGAGCGGCTCCTGGTGCTCCCGCAAAATCCTGAGAATTTCAACGCATTTGCGTTCTGAACGGACGAACGTCATCGTGCATTCACCGTCCCGCTGCTGTCCTGGTACCGCCCGTCGTACATCTGCCCGCCGCCCGACACGGTATGCAGAATGAGCTGCACGACACGGGTTTCCCGGGGGAGGGGTACATCCTCGGACCCCATATTGACGAGGCAGAGGGTAAGCTGCCCGCGAAATCCGGGATCCACAAAACCGCCGCCGAGCAGGACGCCACGCCGCCCGAACGACGAGCGGCACCGGAGCGTTCCGGCGATATCGGCAGGCAGCTCCACCCATTCAAGGCTGTGAACAAGCGTGCATGCCCCCACAGGAAGCGTGATGTCCTCCCCTGCCCGGAGGTCGTAGGATGCGGGTTGCTGGCAGTCTTCGCCGTAGGGGCGAATCACCAGATTGCCGGCGTTTATCTGCCGCTGTATTTCTTTTGCTGCGAGGATCATCCTGTACAAGTTTCCGCGGGACAATGCTTAATACATTATCATACGAACGTATGCGGTGGATCCATAGGGTAGAGGATATCCTCTTGGGCTTCGAACCCAAGGACGCGGGTTCGATTCCCGCTGGATCCGTTAAAAAAAAGTCCGTTTTTTAGGTAATCCTGATGTAAGCCCGGTTCGAGGTGTCCGTCAAAACATACGGAATCTCAAGTATTGCGGTGCCCGCATCCCCCGAATCGGCAGTTACCCTGATGATGTACGCAAGCTTTGCGAGCGAATCGGTCCTGAGCGTTGCCATCTCCGACCAGTTGCCGGCAGCCCGGCCGGGGAGCGTGGTTACCGGCACGAGTACGCCTGAGGGGGTGATGTAGGCCAGCCGCTGGGTCACGGTCATGTTGCCCGCATAGCTGAGGTTCCATGCAAAGTCCGCGTGATCGGCCGTTTCAGCGGAGAGCACGAGGTCCGAGAGCCGGAGGGTCGCATTGGGCATGGGGAGTGCAGCAAGGGGCGGCACAATGGTGATATAGGTTGCCGGCAGCGGTATCGATGTGATAGCCCCGTCCTTGTTTGAGAAGGAAACCTTGGTGTTCGGCCCGAAGAGGCTGAAATTCAGGGTTTCGTCGATGGTGTCGTTGACCTTCATGGAAAACGTGGTCCTCCAGGTCTCCTTGACACTGATATTGCCCAGCGCAAAGTACAGGTTTGCTGCGGGCAGATTGGTTGACGGCGGAGCGATGCCGTTCCAGTCATCGGACTGGTCGATCCATACCGGATAACCCGCATGGTGCATGGCCGGGGTGTCGGGATGGGTCGTCCAGTTGTAGTAATCCACAAACGATGTCGGCTGGTAATCAAGGACCTCGTCCGCAGTCCAGTTGACGGCATCGAGAGGATCGGAGAATGCGACGAAGTCGAGGTTCATTGTCGTATCGACGCCGGCGTACTTGACCAGCTCGTTTGCGATGGCCTCGAATTTTGTCTGCAGCTCGGCTGCCGATTCGGCATGCAGGTGCAGGCCTCCCGTGGATGTCGCGATTTCATTCATCGCGTCGAGTTCCGGCTGGTTGTTCCACTCTGTCTGCGTCGAGCCGACGGTGACGATGTAGATCCGCACGCCGTTCGATGCGGCATAGTACGACATGTTCTGCGGCGATGTCGCGGAATCGTAGTTTGCCGGATCGAAGGGAAGTGACGGGTAGACATACCATGGCCCGCCGATCTGGCCGGTCCCCTGCGTTACGAAGGTCCCGGCGGGGAGAACAGCCTGGTTGACCTTCTTGGCCAGCGGATCGCCGTACCACTTGAACGCCGAGTCGAGGAGCACGACAACCGCACGCACCGAATCGGCCCTCGGGTGAGAGATTATCTCCGTAACGGATTCGTACAGCGCGTTTCTGAGGGGGGATGTCTTGGGATCGGTCACCGACCACGGGCGGGTGTCATGGGTCAGGGGCTTGATCTGGGCGAGCGTCATGCCGCTGTCCAGCGCAAGATCGATGGTGGTGTCGCTCGCATAGGTATGGGGCGCGGTGTTGTAATTCGCTGCGATATAGGCAGTATTATCGGCCTGGGTGAGGTCGTCGCCCGGCAGCTTCTTGATACTTGCAAGGTACGTTCCGGCGAGCAGATCGACCGTTCCCGCCTCGGCAAAACTGACCAGCCCGATCCGGTCGCTGCCCTGTGCGGAGCTTGCATCAAAGACATCGATAAAGGCGTCCTGCGCACGGAAGGCCTCCACCATGCGGTCGTCGTTCTCCGAAAACATCGTGCCGCTGCGAGCCGTTGCCAGCATCACGTCCAGCGGGTACCGGAAGTTCAGTTCATGCCCGTCGCCGATGACCTTGATGGTGATATTGAAGGTGTCGCCGGCCGTGAGGGTCGACTGGGATACCTCCGTTTCAAGGCGGAGATAGGGGTAATTGCGCCACTCGATATCTTCCGTATCGCGGGTAATGCTCCCCCACGTCACGGTGACGGGGCATCCGCCGCGGGAGAACGGGTCATAGCCCGGTTCTCCGGCAAGCGGGAATGAACCCGGCTTGTAGTAGACGGTCGCGTACCCGTCGCTGCCCGTGATTGCCGTCACGGAGGACTGCCACGCCGAGCTGTTGAGGGCCGTGCAGAGCTCGGGCTCTTCATTGAGCACCGTCGTATTCCACACCGAAGCGGAATTGATCGCGAATGCAACCGTTTCACCGGACACGCCGCGCCCGAGCTGGTCGGTGACGCGGGCCCGCACGACGGCATGGATGAAGGGCTTGACATCGAGGCTTGCGAGCATCGCCGGGTTTACGGACAGATCGAGCGACGTTCCCGCCTGGCTGGTGAACGTGACATCCACGGCGGAGAGCACCGAAGGGTTCAGGGTCGACCGGGCGGTGACGGTGATGGTCCCTATTGTTGTTTTGGGCCCGTACTGCGTTGTAATCTGGCCGTACTGGTTCGTGACGAGCGATTTCTGTTCTCCAAGCGATGTCTGCAGCGAAAGCGTGCTCCCCGGAGAGGGGTTGCCGAAACGGTCCCTGAGGGTATACGTGATCAGGAAGTAGGCACTGCCGTCAGCATAGGTGCGAAGGGAGGCCGGCGTCACCGACGTCGTGATGGAAACCGGCGTCACTTCACCGATACCGGTTATCGTTATCCAGCGGTCGCTGATCGTCGCAACCGTATCGATGAGAATGATGTTTGAGCCGGCGAGGGAGTCTGCCCGGAGTGTCACCGTCGCATTGCCGTCCGCTCCGAAACTGGTTGTCAGGGTGTGCGGATAGGTTGCACCGTCCCGGAATCCGGCATCGGTGCCGCCGACGGTGAAGGTGACGAATTCCGGATCTTTTCGATCGTCAATCCGGTTGCCGTAGATGTCCTGAAGGGTGGCGCGGATCGGGGATTCGGATGCGACCGTCATCGTCTGCGGATACGCGATCGTCGTGTAGCGGTAGGGCTGGGCATGATCGATCTGCTGGGACAGGGTCTTGTTTAGCGATGTCAGGACACCGTTGTCCCAGTAATACACCGTTGCATGGATATCCGCCGTTCCGCTTTTCGTGGTGGCGAAGGTCGTGGAATACGGTGCCGCCGCATCGGAAAGGACATCCACCTCGCCATACTCAGGTGCCTGCAGGCAGTGGAAATCCACCCGGTCGATCGATGCGGGTACTATTGCCGACACCGTGATGGTCGCGGGACTCCCTCCGGCAACCAGCCATGCTTGATCGGATACTATCTGGATGTCGCCCTCGGTAAGGGCCATACTCCCGGGTACCAGGAGCATGAGGATGACGACAAGAAACGAAAGCTGATGCGTGCGCACTGAAAACCCCTCCTCCCCTGCATGCGGATATCGGTCCCGTATTCGCATGGAGCGATGTACTGATGTCCTTGTTACACCTATGCACACTTTGATATTTATAGATATTGCCCAGTGATTATCGATGGTGAGAATCCATGGGGGAAAACACCATATTAAAAACAAAAAAATTACTGGATCCTGATGTACGCACCGCCGGCGGTGCCGAAGGTGATCCAGCCGTCAAGGTATCTCGTGTCATCCGGTGCATCGGCGGCACGCGCGATGATCCAGATTCGGTATTCGCCCGGATTGAGTTTTCTGATATCCAGGGTCGTCGACTGCGGCAGCGGCGAGGCGAACGGCGGTGTCGCGGTCAGTTTCCGGAACTGGACAAAGGAGGGATCGCCCTGTCTCTGGTAGCGGAGGAGCTGGGTCACCGGGAACTGGCCCGAATAGTTCAGCTCCCATGTCAGTTGGAGGGTATCGGTGACGTTGTCGCGGTTCGGGCTTGCGAAGTGTTCGATCTGGAGGGTGGTGAAATTCACGCCCGCAGCAGTGAGGTTCGGAACAGCCGTGATGAAGGTGTCCGGCAGTGAAAGCGTGCTGTTGCCGCCGTCGAAGCTGATGACGGATCCCGGCCCGAAGATGTTGATATTGCCGCCCTGCATCATCCGGAGCAGGAAATGAGTCTCCCAGGTCTGGTTGAGCCGGATGGTGCCGATGTCATCGACGCCGAAATTGAGACTCCGGCCCGCGTTCCAGTCGGCCGTCTGGTCGATCGTGTACCTCGGCGTGATGGTGTGGGTGAAGTTCCAGCTCTCGATCGTCGTCGAGGCGCCGTTCAGGTAGACGTACCGGACGACATCGGCGGCATCGCCCGCATAGGTCGCATTGTTGACCTCGATGCCGGTAAAGGCGATGTCCATCTCGGTATCGACACTTGCCTCCGTTTTCAGGTCGCCCGCAATTTCAGTATAGATCGCGGCGAGATCATCACCCGATGGCGCATAATAGTACCTTCCGCCGGTCTCGGCGGCGTATGATGTCAGGTCGGCCTCGTTGCCGGAGCTGCCGAGCCGGATGGTATAAATTTTTATGTTGTTGTTGGCCATCCAGGTGATCACGCTGCCGGTGCCGATGTCCGTAAGCGACACCGCACCGTAGCCGCCCTTCGGATCACCGCCGGTGTTCCAGTCCCCGTCGGAGAGCAGGATGGCCGCTTTGACCGCCTTGGGGTTGGAATTTGCAATCAGCTCCTTGCCTGCCTCGTACAGCCCGTACCGCATCGGCGTGCCGCCATACGGCACCAGCCCTTCGATGGCAGCCTCGACGACGGCATGGTCGTAAGAGAGGGGGAGATCAAGGGTGGCATAGCCGCCGTAGTTTTTCGGGTTTCCCGGATAGTTGGCTGCTATGTACGAAGCATCATCGTAATAGGTGGAGTCACTTCCCGCCCAGTACCGGTAGGAATAGCTGAAGATGTCCGTCCAGCCCCAGTTCCCGAACGACACGAGCCCGACCTGATCGCGGGCGGGCGACATCTGCGCATTGAAGATCTTTGCGGCGCTGATGGTCTGGACCATACGGTCGGGGTTGTTCTGGAGCATGCTGCCCGAACGGTCCATGCAGAGCATGACATCGATGGGATCCGGCTGCAATGCCCAGCCATTGCCGATGAGGCGGATGGTCACGTCGACCGTGTCGTTGACGGCGACGGTCTCGGGAAACACTTCCGTCTCGACACTTAAGTAGGGGAAATTCTTCCATTCGAGGGGCAGGGTCCGGGAAGTCGCGTTCCATATGGCGACGACATCGCAGGTCGCCGTTGCCGTTTCGTCAAAATTTGCTGCCTGCCAGTCGGTTTCGAACGTTCCCGGCACGAACTCAACAATGGCGTACCCGTTCTGGTTGGTCAGCGCACTGGTGGCGAGGAGGACCGGCGGGCTTGTCTGTGCGCTGTCGTTGATAATATTCACGATCTGGAAAGTGACCGTTTCATTATCGACGGGGTTACCCTTCGTATCCATCACCTTCGCCCGGATCGCTGCCGTCAGGGCGGCATCGACGTCATGGGAGGGCATCACCTGCGGGCTTGCCGTCAGCAGCATGTCCGTCGGCGCGGTGCTGACAAATTCGAGGTTCTGATGGGTAATCACGCTCGCATTCACGGCTGAACGCGCGGTCACGGTGATGACGCCGGTCGAGTCGCGCGGGCCATAGGAGATCATGATCTGGCCGTCGGAATTGGTGCGTGTCGAATAGCTCTCCCCGAGCGACGTAGAGATGACGACGGTCGTGTTTCCCGAGGGATTGCCGAACCCGTCGGTCAGAATATAGGTTAAAAAGAA
>JAAEEQ010000006.1 GCA_013415665.1 Methanomicrobiales archaeon | reverse complement strand
CACGACACGATGCGGGCGATCGCCTATGCCCAGGCGGAAGGGTGCACCGTCATCGGCCCGAACTGCCCTGGGCTCCTCTCGCCGGGCGAGATCAAGCTCGGCATCATGCCCTCGCAGCTCTTCTCCCGCGGGCACGTGGGCGTCATCTCACGGAGCGGGACGCTGACATACGAGGTGGCCGCCGAACTGACCCGGGCTGGCATCGGGCAGAGCACGGTCATTGGCATCGGCGGCGACCCGGTCATCGGCCAGACCTTCGCCGACGTGCTCGCGGAATTCGAGGACGACCCGGAAACCCGCGGCGTCGTGCTGATCGGCGAAGTGGGCGGGCATCTTGAGGAGGAGGGGGCCGCCGCAACCGATCTCCCGGTCGTCGCGTACATTGCCGGCGTGTCGGCCCCGCCGGAAAAACGCATGGGCCACGCAGGCGCTATCATCGAAGGCGGGGAAGGCGACGCACGTTCGAAGATCCGCAGGCTCCGCGAACTCGGTGTACCTGTGGCTCAAAAACCTTCGGACATCCCCGGCATGATAAGGGACCTCCTATGATCGCCCGGGTACTGATGGAAACGGCAGAGGAGCTGGCAGAACGCATCGGAGCGCAGGCAATCGTTTCATTCCTCGAACCTGCCGAGTACGAGAGCGCCATCCCCGTCATCTGGGTGCAGGACCTGCAGATAGACGTCCTCAAAGAGCTTACCATGCAGGACATCTTCGAGGTCTCGGAACACCACCTGCTCGATGCCGCCGTCCAGATATACCTCTCCCGGCGGTTCAGTGAAGGGCAGGTCGTGGGCGTGCTCCCGTATGCCATCCTGATCTACGACATCAAGGAAGGGCGTGATTTTGTGAATGTCAGGGAATACGAGGACATCGTGCCACGCGATGTCATCTTCGCGGCATTGAGCCTCGCCATGGAAATCGGCGTGCAGGGGCGGGAAGGGCACCCGATCGGCACGGCGTTTATCATCGGCGATCCCGACGCGATCTTTTCGCAGTCCCACCAGGCGATCCTCAACCCCTTCATCGGGCAGCGCTACGAGGACTGCGACATCAAGAACCGGGACAACTGGGAGAGCATCAAGGAATTCGCACAGCTTGACGGCGTCTTCGTCATCGACTGCAACGGCATCATCCGTGCCGCAGGCAGGTACCTTGACATGGACGGCAGCTGCATCCGCCTGCCCGGGGGCCTTGGCGGGCGCCACCGTGCCGCAGCCGCGGTGACGCAGAAGCTGCCGGTGGTCGGCGTGACGATCTCCGAAAGCGGAGGTATCGTTCGGGTGTTTCGCGACGGCGAATGCAAACTCTCCATCGATTCCGATCTCAGGATTATCCGGTGAGCGGTACAAAAAGCCCGGTACGGGGCGTGCTTTACCTCAATTCCCGCTTTCTGGGAGGTAAGGAAACCGTTAAGTGAGTACCCGGCAATTTTATACTATTTATCCTGAGGAACTCGAGGACCGACATGACACGGAATATCAGAGTGGAAACACTACAACAGGTTCCTATTGAGAAGCAGCACATCGAGCTTGTCGAACGCAAGGGAATCGGCCACCCGGACAGCCTTGCGGACGGCATTGCGGAGTCGATCAGCCGCGCGCTTTCCCGTGCGTATATTGAAGAATGCGGCGCTGTGCTTCACCACAATACCGATCAGGGTGAGATTGTGGCGGGCGAATCGCTCCCGCGCTTTGGCGGAGGCCGCGTCACCCGGCCGATTTATGTGCTCGTCACCGGGCGTGCCTCAAAGGACGTCAACGGGCGGATTATCCCGACAGACGCCATCGCCGTCAAGGCGGCAAGGAATTACCTGCGTTCCACCCTCACGTACCTGGATCTCGAGCAGGATGTCATCGTTGACTGCCGGATGGGCAAAGGGTCCTCGGATCTGCAGGGAGTGTTCCGGGCATGCGGAACAAATCCCATTCCTCATGCGAACGATACCTCCTTCGGCGTCGGCCATGCGCCGTTTTCCGAACTCGAGACGATCACCCGTGAAGTGAGCGATTACATCGATACCGTCATCCGTCCCCGACACCCCATCATCGGCACCGATATCAAGATCATGGGGCTCAGGGACAGCGACTCCATCACCCTGACGCTCTGTACGGCGATGATCGACCGTTTCTGCTCCGGGATCGGGGATTACAAGGAAGCAGTGGCGATGATGTGCGACGAGGTCGCCACCCAGGCCCGTAAATACACGAACCGGAACGTCGTCGTGGCAGTCAATACCGGCGACGACTACGCGAGCGGCAACCTGTTCATGACCGTGACCGGCACGTCGGCCGAGATGGGCGACGACGGCTCCGTCGGGCGCGGCAACCGCGCCAACGGCCTGATCACCCCGAACCGTCCCATGAGCATGGAGGCGACGAGCGGCAAGAACCCGATCAACCATATCGGCAAGATCTACAACCTTCTCGCAACCGAGATGGCACAGACCTGCGTTTCCAGCATCGACGGCATAGAAGAGATGTATATCCGGCTGCTCTCGCAGATCGGCAAGCCCATCGACCACCCGCTGGTCGCCAGCGTCCAGTACATACCGAAGGCGGGCGCCGACGAAACCGCCATCATGCGTGAAACCGAGGCGATCATCGACGAGCAGCTCGCCGGCATTACCGGCATCACCGAGAGGGTCATCAAAGGTGAACTCAAAACCTTCTGAACGGCTGCGCCTTGCCGTCCCGAACAAGGGGCGGATTGCACAGCCGATTCTCGAATTGATCGAAAAAAGCGGGCTGCATATCAAGAACGGCGGAGACCGGAAGCTGATCGCCCCGACAGGCGATCCCGAGATCGAGGTGCTCTTCGCCCGGCCGATCGATATTCCCGAGTATGTCGCCAACGGGGCGGCCGATATCGGCATCACCGGAAGGGACATGGTGCGGGAGCGGGAGTCGGACGTCGCCGAGCTCCTGGATCTGGAGCTGGGAACGGCAACACTCGTCCTTGCCGTCCCTGACGATGCCGGGATAGCCGACGCAGCCGATCTCGACGGGGCGAGGATTGCCACGGAGTTTCCGAACCTCACCCGTTCCTTTTTTAAGACAAAGGGCATCAGGGTGACTATCGTCCCGGTCGGTGGCGCCTGCGAGGCGACGCCCTATCTCGGCATCGCAGACGCGATCGTCGATCTGGCCAGTTCCGGCAATACGCTCCGCACCAACCGCCTTCGCGTCATCGAGGAGATTCTCGAGTCGTCGACGATCCTCATTGCCAACCGTGGCCGGATGGCGATGCGGGGAGCAAAGATCGAGGAGCTCCGGCTTGCGCTGGAAAGCGTCATCCGGGCACGCGGGCAGGTGTACGTCATGATGAACGTGCAGAAAAATGCCCTCGAAGATGTGAAACGTGTCCTTCCCGGCCTTTCCGGGCCGACCGTGATGGAGGTCGCCTCCGCCGACAACCTCGTCGCCGTCCATGCCGTTGTGGCGGAAGACCACATCTACCAGCTCATCAGCCAGTTAAAGAACGCGGGTGCCAGGGATATCCTTGTCATGCCGATAGAGCGCATTATCCGGTGACCGCATGAAGCTCTATCCCGCTGTCGACATCCTCGGGGGGCGATGCGTCCAGCTCGTGCAGGGCTCCCGCGACCGGGCATGCTACTACGGCGATCCCCTTGCCTGTGCACGGCAGTGGCTCGACGAGGGGGCGGAAAACCTGCATATCATCAATCTCGACGGGGCTTTCGGCAATGCCGGTGAAAATGCTGCAAAAATCCGTGAAATCGTCAGGGAGACGGGGGCGTTCATCCAGCTCGGTGGCGGCATCAGGAGTGTTGAGGATGCCTGTGCATGGCTCGACCTGGGAGTCGACCGGGTGATCCTCGGGACGCTTGCGATCCGCCGGCCGGAGAGCATCACCGACGTGGCGGACAGGTACGGCTCCGATGCGGTGATGGCCGGTGTCGACGCCCGCGGCGGGCAGGTGGTTGTCGAAGGATGGACGGAGGCCGCCGGCGACTACCTCTCATGGGCTGAGCGGTTCGAAACCTGCGGTGCGGGATCCCTCCTGTATACCAATGTCGATGTCGAGGGGCTGCAGCAGGGCATCAACCCCGATCCCGTATCAAGGCTGGTTGCCCGTACCCGCCTGCCGGTCGTTGTCGCCGGCGGTGTTTCGAGTGTCGGGGATCTCCGGACCCTGCTCCGGATCGGGGCGGCGGGTGCCGTCCTCGGCTCCGCCCTCTACAGTAAAAAAATTTCACTTTCAGAAGCATTGGAGGCATCAGGATGAGAACCGGACGATATCGGCGCACAACAAAAGAAACGGATATTTCCGTAAGTATAGATCTCGACGGCGAAAAAGGCGTGTCCGTTGCCACGAACATGCCGTTCTTCGACCACATGCTGACGGCGATGGGCCGCCACGGGGCCATCGGCCTGGAAGTGCAGGCAGAGGGGGATCTCGCCATCGACAGCCACCACACGGTCGAAGATACCGGGATTGTACTTGGAACGGCATTAAAAGAAGCAATCGGCGACGGACGCGGCATACGGCGGTTTGCACACACCGCCGTGCCGATGGACGAAGCCATCGCCACGATCACCCTCGACTGCGGAGGAAGGGGCTACCTGGTCTGGGAAGATGCGTTTTCGGATATGCCGCTCGGCGGCGCTATCCCCGGAAACCTTATCGAGCACTTTTTCTACAGCCTCTGCACCCACGCCGGGATCACCGCCCATATCAGTGTCAGGGGTGCCAACGACCACCACGCCTGCGAGGCGGCATTCAAGGCATTCGGCGTGGCCCTGCGCAGTGCAACGGCACGCGATGAGAAGAGGAACGATATTCCAAGTACGAAGGGTGTGCTGTAAGAAGAAAAAAGAATGTGTTTACGCGGACTCAACCGCCATTGCCACATCTTCTTCTTTGATCGTCTTTCGTCCGGCGTGCATCGCAAGCTTGTTAGCTTCCTTCGTCAGGTTTGCAATGTAGGACTCTGCGGCCTTTACAAGGGCCTCAGCTGCGTCACTGCCAACCCGCTCTGCACCATTTTTCTTAGCAATACGAACTACTGCAGCAATAGGTAGATCAGCCATTTCAATTCCACCTCAAAAGAAAATATATCAGTTAATATTTAAATATTTCGGGATTTAGCCCCAATTTTTGGCGAAACATGCCATCAGAGTATGAGATGAAGAGATCTGATTGCCATCCTTCAGATTCGAGCCAGAAATACAAAAAACCCAAAATATGCAATTTAAATTAAATATAAGCGTGTAATTAGCCTTTAAATTTCTTTCGCCAGTGCTGCGGCAAGCTTTATCGCATTGGAATAATCTATGGAAGCGCGCGAAGTATCCACAAAGATTTTATCGATATTTAGCACCGGAGCCCCGTGTGCGGACCCGTTGCCCAGAAAGACAAGAGTCCGGAAAATCAGGTTGCCGGAAATCCCGTCGGGGGCAATGATAATACTGTGCGTCGAAACGGCATCCTCGATCAGGATCTCGGCATGGTCAGCAGAGGTCAGGCGGGCGACGAGTTCCGCATCGGCGAGACTCCTGTCGACCTGCCCGTGCCTTCCCACATCCCCGAGCCGGCCGCCGGAAAGCACGGCAACGGAGGTATCCGGTAAGAAACGTGCGGCAAGCCTCCGTGCTCCCGCGATAAGCGAGCATTTGTCAAAAACCGTCCATCCTTCGTCAACCCCGACGGGTGCTAGGAAAAAACGTTTTCCGGCCGCTGTTTCGAGTAATGCAACCCTTTCAAGGCGCTCGACGGCAAAGGCTTCCTTCAGTGCTGCCAGCGTGCTGTTCGCAGGCAGCGTCCCCCACGCCTTCGGGAAGATAGAGCACGACCGAAATGCCGGCAGGAAGGCACCGGAGTGCCGCAATGACCGGCCCCGGATCAGAGATCGCACCGATTCCCACTAACATGGCTCCGCTGCACCCCTTCGCCGTTAAAGATGCGCATGATACCTTCCCTGGAGAGATCGAATACCGGTGAGCTTTCGTCCCGGTGGGTCACGGTCAGGCGCCTCGACGTGTCGACGGATCCAATGTCCGCCGCCGCCATGCCTGCATTGGCAAAACGGCGGCATACCTCGGCGACATGCTCCGGCCGGACCGTCAGGATGAATCCCATGCCGGGATACATCCGCACCCAGTGGTCAAAGGTAATCCCTATTGCTTTCAGGTCGGGGCATGGAATCAGGTCGAGATCCAGAACCGCTCCCTTCCCGCTCATTTCAAGCAGCATGCCAAGCGTCCCGATAACGCCGGGATTGCTGATATCCTTGCCCGCCGTCACGAGACGATCGCGCCCGAGCCCTTCGAGGACCCCAATCTGCTTTCGTACGACCTCCGCGGATTTCATCGTCACCGAATCCCAGTTTAAGATGCAGGAGGGATGAACACGCCCGTCGAGATCGATCGCGGCAACCACGCGGTCCCCTTCACGGGCCGTGTGGGAATAAATCGCCGCATCCATCCTGACAATCCCGAGGATCGCCACATCGATCACATTATAGGGGGTATCGGGATGCAGGTGCCCGCCGACGATGGGGACGCCGAACTGCCGCGATGCATCCAGCATGCCCCGTGAAACGTCGTGGCAGATCTGTTCGCTCGCGACAGACAGCACATCGACCATGGCGAGCGGCCGCCCGCCCATGGCGGCAATATCATGGATATTGACCAGGACCGAGCAGTACCCCGCCCAGTACGGATCGGCCTCCATAAGCTTGCTCCAGATGCCGTCCGCTGCCAGCAGCAGGCCCTCGTCGTTGTTTTGTATGACGGCGGCATCCTCGCCGAACGACGCAACCACGAACGGAGCGTCAATCCGCAGTCCTTTGATAATACGGCCAATGGCACTTTTTCTGGTCACCCCCGCATATTCCCGGACAGCCTTTGCAATGATCTCTGTGGAGCAGCTGTTTGCCACGATAACACCATCGTTTCGTTCGATAGAAGGTATTTGCGCGGCATGCAAGATAATGTATTTGCTTCCGGTTCCGATACGCCCGGGACCGTTGGGCATCGCTTTTTTGACGACAGCGGACAAGTATGTACACATGGACTGGGCGGAGCAGTACCGGCCGCGCCACCTCGCGGATATCGTTGGAAACGGGACTGCAATCCGCCAGATTGCCGAGTGGGCACGCGACTGGACACGGCAGAGCAAACCGCTCATCCTGTACGGCAAGCCCGGCACGGGCAAAACATCTGCTGCCCACGCCCTTGCACACGACATGGAATGGGAGATCGTCGAGCTGAACGCGAGCGATCAGCGGACCAAAGCAGTAATCGAGCGAATTGCCGGAAACAGCAGCACCACGGCGAGCCTTTCGGGTGCCAGACGAAAACTGATCATCCTCGACGAGGCGGACAACCTGCACGGCACCGCCGACCGGGGTGGCGCAAAAGCGATCGTCGATCTGATCAGGGGAACGCGTCAGCCGATCATCCTCATCGCCAATGACATCTACGGGATTGCCAAGGAGCTGAAAAGCCGGTGCGAGGCCGTCCAGTTCAAGGCGCTTCCCGCACGTTCGATCGTGCCCCGGCTGAGGTTCATCTGCAGATCGGAAGGAGTGTCCTGCAATGAGGATGTGCTGGCGGGTATTGCCGCCGCGGCAGGGGGGGATATGCGGGCGGCGGTGAACATGCTGTATGCCGCCGCCATCGGCTCGGGCGAACTTGCGGCGGACAATGTTGCGACGTCCCGCAAAGACGGGCGGGCCACCATCTTCGATCTCGTCGCCGGCATCTTCAAAACGCCGGATGATGCCGCATTGCTGGGCCTTTCCTACGAGATCGCCGATACGCCGGACACCGTCGTCCAGTGGATCGATGAAAATATCCGGCATATCGAGTCGCCGCGGGAGCAGGCGTCGGCATTCGGCCGCCTTGCCCGTGCGGACGAATTTATCGGGTATACCTTCCGGCGCCAGTACTATACGCTCTGGCGGTATGCAACCGCGATCATGCTGATAGGATCCGCCCGGGCCGCGGAAGGGTCGCACCTTGGAGGAAGAATTGCCGCTCCCTCCCGCTGGCGGGCGATGGGGCAGCTGCGGCGGCAGAAAGCCGTGCGGACATCGGTCCTGCACAAATTCTCACGAAACCTCCGGATGTCGCAGGCGACGCTCCGCGACGATTTCTTAACACCGCTTGCCATGCTCATCGATGCCCATGCACCCCCCTTCGTCCGGGAATTCGATCTCGATACCGACGAACTCACCTTCTTCCTGCACGACCGCGATCGGAGCGGACGGATTGTGAAGGGGAGCGCCCTGCCGGCCGAACCGCCGGAGCCTGCGGCACCGCAGCAGGCAAAAGAGCCCGAACCCGCCAAAAAAGAACAGAAGAGAACTGCCGACAACCAGTCAACCCTTTTTGACGGGTTCTGACGGGGCTGTCCGCCCGCTGCGGTGATAGCAGTGCAGGACCACGCCGGCATCCACGATCCGCCCGCCGTTTTCGTAGATCTCACCTCCGAGATGGTAGACCAGGCAGTCGGCACCGACATCCCGTGCAAGCGCGATCAGAAACGGCACCATCTCGACGCCGGGACGCACTGCATAGAGCAGTTCGGCTCCGGCATAGAGCACGGGCCGGGGGTTGCAGATATCGTCACAGAGCACGGCGATCGTGCCGTGATCCGCCGGACGGATGTCGGTACAGCGCACCGCGCACCCTGCCTGCACCAGGGTTTCGGCAACGGCAAAATTTTTTCCGACCCCGATTTCAACGACATTACGGTATCTTTTTACAATGTAGCGGGCAATACATGCTTCAATATGTTTATAGTCCCGCATATCCCTACTCTATAGGCAATGGGTGTCATTATTTTTTGGGATCGCCAGGCGCCGGAGGGCATCCAGCTGCCCGTGGCGCGGATCATTTCCCAGATCCTCGATATTCCGGTTGACGTGCGGGAGAATCCCGTAATGATCCGCGGATTCGACCGGCAGAGGAACCAGCACAATGCACGGGCGATCCTTGATGACATGCAGGACAAGTATACCCGGGTCAACGGCATGGCCGACTCCCTGCTTCTCGTCATCCCGGGTGATCTCTATCTGCCCGGCGGCGATTTCGTATTCGGTCTCGCCCGGCAGGGGATTAACGCCGCCGTCGTCTCGACGGCGCGCCTCGCCAACGGCTGGTACGGGCGAGAGCACCGGGACGACGATATCATTGACCGGGTGGCGAAGGAAGGGGCCCACGAGATCGGGCACCTCATCGGCCTTGATCACTGCGACAATCCGGAGTGCATCATGTTCCTGCCTGAAACCCTTGATGATCTCGATCGCAAGAAAAAGATGCTCTGCCCCCAATGCCGGAAGCTGCTCGAAAGCTTCTGCGGACAGGAGCCCGTAGAGCCCTGATTTTACGGATGGAGAATATTTATGGCGAACCAGAGCCATAAATCTGGTACAGACGTTTCCGGATTGATGATATGGGATATTATACGTCATTGATACAGCGAAAATTCAAGGACGTGGTGGGCAAGCGGTACGAGTCCGTCCTCCGCGAATACGGCGAGTTTTTGCTCTCCGAAGAAGAGATGGTCGTGCCGGAGATCCATTCCATCCTCCTCCCGCTTGATATCTTCGTCAAAGAAATCCCCCCCTCCCTCTACGAGGTGCTCTCGGCATACGAGGGTGCACGGGTGTCGCTGGTCTATATTACCGATGCGCAGGTCTATTCGGTGATCTCCGAAGTGCTTTCAGCCGGGGCCGGCGAGGAATTCATGCGTAAAAAGGAGGAATACGGGCACGTCCTGCTCAACCAGGTCTCCGGAGAGCTTGCTGCGGCAGGCATCGAGAGCACCCAGCGGATGTTCACCGGGCATAAGGGAGAAGACATTGAAAAGCTCGCATCCAGCCACGATCTGGTGGCCCTTGCCAAATCATACGGCTCTGAAAAGACGGAGCATTATCCGATAAGCCCGCTGGCGATTCGCATCGCCCAGCGCCTGAAAAAGCCGACGATACTCTTCTAGGAGCGCTCTGATGATCTCGGTAGAAATACTCGCAATAGTCGTTTTTATCATCACCTATATCCTCATCATCGATGAACGCATCCACCGGGCCGTTGCCGCAATGGCGGGTGCGGCGGTCGTCGTATTCCTCGGGATCGTCCCGTGGGAGACGCTGCTGCATCATCTCGATCTCGGCACGATCCTCCTGCTGATGGGGATGATGATCATCGTCAATACCGCGCGGAACAGCGGGCTTTTCGAATATATCGCCATCAGGACCGCAAAGCTTGCCCGCGGCTCGCCGTTGAAAGTGCTGATCTTCTTTTCGATAGTCACCGCCGTCGTCAGCGCGTTTCTCGACAACGTCACGACGGTGCTGCTGCTCACCCCGATGCTGCTCTATATCGCCAAGGTGATGCGGCTCAATCCTGTTCCGTTTCTGCTCGCGGAGGTGCTTGCCTCGAACGTGGGCGGCGCCGGCACCCTCATCGGCGACCCGCCCAACATCATGATTGCGTCGTCCGCCGGCCTGACCTTCAACGAATTCATCACGATCATGGGGCCGGTTGCCGTTGTCGATCTCGTCATCATTCTCGGGATCTTCATCGCCGTGTACGGCAAGAGCATGAAAGTCGACGAACACGAACGGCAAATCATCGTCCGCACCCTTGACGGGCTCGATGAGCGGGCGGCGATCCAGGACCGGGTGCTGTTTAACAAATCGATTATCACCATCGCATTCGTGGTCTTTCTCTTCTTCATCCACTCGAGCATCGGGCAGTATCTCTCGCTCATCATTCCGTTCGTCGATCCCGCCATGACGCTCGAGCCTGCGGAAGTGGCGCTCATCGGCGCCGCCATCCTGCTGTTCTGGAGCAGGGAGTCGCCGGAACTGATCTTTGAAAAGATCGAATGGCCGGCGCTCTTTTTCTTCGGCGGGCTGTTCATTCTGGTCGGTGCGCTGGTCGAGACAGGAGTGATCGCCGATATCGCCTCCTTCATGATCAGCCACGTGCGCACGGAAGGGGAGGCGATGATCCTGATTGCGTGGTTCTCGGCATTCGCATCCGCGATAGTGGACAACATCCCCCTGACCGCGGCGCTTATTCCCCTGATTCACGATCTCTCGGGGACGATGGATGTCTATCCCCTCTGGTGGGCACTCTCGCTCGGCGCCTGCATGGGCGGCAACGGAACCGCGATTGCCGCATCGGCAAACGTTGTCGTGCTCGGTATCGCGGAGCGCGAGGGAATCAATATCACCTTCATGGACTTCTTAAAAATCGGGATGTTTGTACTGGTGGTCACGGTTGCCGTGGGGCTGGGCATACTCTGGCTGATGTTTATGGTGTGAGGTAGTGGAAATGAAAATACTGGTTTTGCTGGACGGATCGAAATGGAGCCAAAAAGCGGCGATGCACGCAATCACGATTGCGAAGCGGAAAAAAGCACAGGTCATGTTCTTCTCGGTGCTGGATATCCGCGAAGCCAAGGCGATGGCATTCAATTTCTGTGCGCAGAGCGATCTCTGCGACCGGATAAAAAATTACGAGGAGCAGATCTGGCGCGACATGAAAAAGAGCATCAATGACGAAATCGCCGATATTCTCTACTACTACAACCGGGAGAACGTGGACTGCCTTTCAAAAGTCGTTGAGGGCAACCTACACGAGGAAATTGTCCGGGAAGTAAAAGACGGCGGGTATACGCTGATCGTGATGGGCGCGTACGGCAAGAATGCAAAAATCCGCATGGGAAGCCTTTTCTGCGATATCAGCAGGGATGTGACGGCGCCGATCCTCATCGTCCACTGATACATCCCTGCAGCTCTCCCGGGGCGGCGTGCCCTACGGCACAGGCTGCCCCCCCTTTTTACTTCCTTTCGACCGCCGCGACGTCCTGCGTGCGATCTCCGGTCAGATCGGCCCCTATAAAGGACACGGTCTCCGGAAGCCAGAGCGTCATCCGGGGCGTGATGTCGAGGGCCCCGTTTCCTTCACGCATCCTGCAGTCCAGCAGGTGGCCCCCTTGTGTCCGGTCATCGCTGATGAAGTGCAGGTGATAGCCGGGAACGTTGATTCCCGTGACGTAGGCCGGCGAGCGGAATCCGACGAGCGTTCCGGTCACGTCTTGATAGGTAAACTGGTTCGCCACCGCCTCCGCCAGGGGAGGATAGGGCGGCTCCTGCCGGGGGAAACTGCGCACGGTCACGAAATCGAACGTACCGCTGATTGCAACCGCATAGAAATAATTTTCCGAGATGAGGCGGGTGTCGGTGGCAGCCATGATCGCATCGAGATCCGACGAATGTTCATAAGGAATGACGATATCGGAGTCAAACCATGTTACGACGGCGAACGGCGTCGTCATGGACGGGTCGGCCCTGTGGACCTGCCCGTCCGCCGTCGCCTGCCAGAACGTACCGTTGAGGGCGACCATCTCGCCGTCAAGGGCATCGAAGGTACCCAGCCCGAAGTCTCCCGATTCGGCAAGCGTTGCAAAGGTTGCGCTCCCGGTGTAATCCCCGATCATCAAAGCGTCGATGGTGGATACCTGGAACAGAACCTCGCGATCGGGGGTGAACACGGCGGGTGGCGCCTGCCACGCCGTGAATGCCAGCACCAGCGCCGCGACGGCAACCAGCCACGGCATGGCGCGCTGTACGGACGTCATATGCTGCGAACCTCCACGATATCCTCGCTCCAGAGGAGCGGATACCGTCTGATGAATTCTTTCATCATCAGGTTTCTGGAGCAGGATTGCACTTAAAGCATCGCAGCGAATCACGGTATGCCGGGCACGCCACCAGGCATACATATTTATACCTCGATGAACATAAGTGTTCATTGATGACCATACTTCGTACATCCCTACTGCACCGCACAGGAACCACCTTTCCGGGTACGGGTGATGCGCAATGAAATCACGCGACATTGCCATCGTCGGCATTCTGCTGGCCATCGGCGCGATTCTCCGGTTTGTGGCGAACATGTTTCCGGGTGCGATCGTCGGCAATCCCGTGATCGCGCTGTACTGCCTTGCGATCATCCTGATCCGCCCGCCCTTAAAAGAAGCCGCCGGCATCGGCCTGGTCGCGGGGGTGCTCTCGATGCTCATTTCGCACTCGCTCTTCCCGCCGGCGAACCTTATCAGCGAACCCGTTGGAGCCCTTGTCTGCACCGCCCTCTACGGCATGACCCGTGAGCGTTTGCCGGCAGCCCCGGGGGTCACCACGTTCTTCGCGACCTGTGCAAGCGGCTTTACCTTCGTCGGCATCGCCATTCTCGTCGGGCTCGCCGCAATCGTTGCAATCCCCACGGGGACGGTCATGGGGTTCTTCCTGGCGGTCCTCCCGATTGTGCTGATAACCGCAGTCTTCAATGCGGTTGTCACCGGTATCCTGACATACCCTGCGCGGCGCATCCTGATGCGCTGAAATAACCACCCCTCTCCTTTTCCCGCCCCGGGACGACGCGAGCATTTTTCATCTCTGATGAACAAAAATATACATAATAACCCGGAAAACGACATTGCGGGGACAATACAGCATGAAATCGCACGACCTTGCCATTGTAGGCATTCTGCTGGCCATCGGTGCCATACTCAGGTATCTTTCGAATATCGTCCCGGGTGCAATCGTCGCCAATCCCATCATCGCCCTGTACTGCTGTGCGATTGTGCTCATTGCACCGAAAGTCAAGGACGCGCTGGGGATCGGCATCGTTGCCGGCATCATATCCGCCCTGATCAGCCACTCCATCTTTCCCCCCGCCAACCTCATCAGCGAACCGATTGGAGCGCTCGTCTGCCTCGGCGTCTATTCCCTCCTGCGGGGACGTATGCCCTTCGCCCCCGGCGCTGCCACGCTGCTTGCGACCCTTGCCAGCGGTTTTTCATTCCTGCTGGTAAGCCTGTTCGTCATCGTTTCATCGATCATCACGGCGCCGGGAGAAAACTTCACGATCAGCGCGTTTGTGGCGGCGGTTTCACCCATTATCATCGGGACGGCAATCGCAAACGCAGCGATCACCCAGATCCTCTATTACCCGGCATCCCGGATCCTGATGCGGGGCCCGGTCGGCGAGCCGGAACTCCCGCCGGCAGAGGCCGGCCTGCCTCCTGCAAAGGATGCCGAACCGGCGGGGGACATCCCGATGATCGCGTTTTCGACATTTTCGTATGCCTATCCGGGCCAGGAAAAGCGGTCGCTTGAGTCCATTACGCTTTCCATCGCCAAAGGAGAATGCCTGTTGATCAACGGGGCAACAGGTGCGGGAAAAACGACGTTCTGTCTGGCTGCAGCCGGGATCCTTGCCCATGAATACGAAGGGGCGTCGGAGGGCACCGTGGCCATTCTCGGGAAAGATGTCCGCGCATACCGGGACATGGGGGACATCGGCAGAACCGTGGGCATGGTATTCGACGACGCCGATGCGCAGCTCATCTTCACCACCGTGGAGGAGGAGGTCCTGTCCGGCCTTGAAAACCGGGGGCTCGACGCACGGGAAGTGCGCCGGCGGCTCGAAGAGATCCTTGCCCTGACCGCTATCGGCCACCTGCGGTACCGCCAGCCCCATACCCTCTCCGGCGGCCAGAAACAGCGGGTCGCCCTTGCCGCGACGCTTGCGGCGGGCACGAACTGCCTGATCCTCGACGAGGCAACCGCAGAACTGGACGCAACAGCGACGAAGACGATCATCGGCATTCTCGGTCGCTTGAAGGCTGAAGGGAAGACCATCCTCGTTGTGGAGCAGAAGCCGCGGGAGTTTGCGGGTATTGCGGACCGGGTGGTGATGATCGATGCCGGATCCATCACCGGCTCCTATCCTGCGAAGGAATACTTCGCGGGATTTTCGGAAGAGGACGAGGCTCCCGCCGCCATGCCGGCGCCGTGCCCGTCACTCCCTCCCGGCGATCCCGTTATTGCCGTCGATACGCTGACGCATGTCTACGGCACGACCCCGGCACTGGACGGCGTGTCCCTCACCATCCGGAAAGGCGAACTCTGTGCCATCATCGGCGAAAACGGATCGGGAAAAACGACCCTTGCAAAACATTTCAACGGGCTTCTCCATCCCACCGGAGGCCGTGTGACGGTGGCCGGCATCGATACCCGCACCGCTACCGTGACAGAGCTTGCGCGGCATGTGGGGCTGGTCTTTCAGAATCCCGACACCATGCTGTTCGAGGACACCGTCGAGCGGGAAATCCTCTTCGGGCTGAAGAACATCGGCAGGGAGAACGATGCTGCGGCCGTCGTCGATGCCGTTCTCGCCGATGTCGGGCTCCTCAACCGAAAAGATAGTTTTCCGCGTGCGATGAGCCGCGGGGAGCGCCAGCGGCTGGCCATCGCGTGCGTAACTGCGATGCAGCCGGAGGTGATCATTCTCGATGAACCGACGACGGGGCTCGATCCCGCAGAAGCGGGAAGGATAATGGGGATCCTGGAACGCCTTGCCGACAGCGGGCATACCGTGATCATGATCAGCCACGACATGCGCATCGTCCAGAACCACGCGAGAAGAATTATCAGGATGGAAAACGGCCGCATCGCCGGGGATAGCGGCTGCAGTGCGGGGGGTGCGTGACATGGCCGAACTTCTGCAGTACAAGCGCATCGACGGGATCTTTCACCGGATGAATGCGCTCGCAAAGATCGTCTTTATCGGCATTGTCATCGTGCTGGCGATCGTGGCGACCGATCCGGCAATCCTCGCAGGGCTGGTTGTCATCCTGTTCCTGCTCGGGGCGGCGGGGCGCTTTGCAGAAGAGCTCGCCCGGCAGATCCCCATGCTCCTCTTCCTGTCGGCGGGCCTTGTGCTGCTCACGGTGCTTACCATGCAGAGCGGGGCCGTCATCGGGTTCGTGATCCCCGCCGGCGTCCCCCTCATCGGCGGGAGCATTCCCGTCACCACAGGTGCGCTGCTCTTCGCCCTCATCCTCTCGCTGAGGTTCTTTGCGATGCTCTTTGCCTTCCAGCTCATGATCATCTCCACACAGCCCCGCGATCTGGTGCATGCCCTCCAGCAGCTCCGCCTCCCGATGGACTATACCCTGATGCTGCTGATTGCCATCCGGTTCATACCAAGCCTCCAGCTCGAAGGAAAACGCATCCAGGAAGCACAGCTCGCCCGCGCCTATTACCCCGGAAAGGGGATCCGCGGCAAGGTGAAGTCCTTAACGCCCATCATCATCCCGCTGGTCTCCAATGCGCTCGGCAAGGCGAACGTGCTGGGCCTCACCATCGATCTGAGGGGGCTGCGCAGCATGCACCGCACACCGGGCACCGGCCAGGGGTTCGGCACCGCGGATATCGGCCTGCTGGTATGCGGCGTCCTGCTCGCGGCGGCATTCCTGCTGCTGCGGACGCTGTAAAGCGGTTCCACCTTTTTTTTGCACAGCCGGTGCAGCAAAGATTTAGACGACCCTCATCCCACCCTTACTGAAATGACGGCCATTGCTCTCCGGCGGAGGACTCGTGAAATCCTTGAAATAGCGGCAGGAAACGATTCGACGAGCAGGTATTTCGATATCTTCATCATTTCGATGATATGCGCGAACGTTGTTGCCGTCATGCTCGAATCCGTCGACGGCATCGCTGCGTCATATCCCGGTTTTTTTTACGGGTTCGAGGTCGTGTCGATAACCGTCTTTTCCATCGAATACCTCCTCAGGATATGGTCCGCCACCGAAGACCCGCGGTATGCCGAACCCGTCCGCGGACGTTTCCGCTACGCCGCGACCCCGTTCGCCCTCATCGATCTTGTGGCAATCCTTCCGTTTTTCGTGCCGTTCTTCATTCCTTTCGACCTCCGGTTCGTCCGTTCGCTGCGATTGCTCAGGATATTCAGGGTGCTCAAAATGGCACGCTACTCATCGGCGCTCCGGCTGTTGGGCGGTGTCCTTAAAAAGGAGCTGCCGGTCATCACCATTGTGCTGCTCGTCGTCTTCCTCATTCTCATCATGGCGTCGAGCCTGATGTACTACGCAGAGCGTGATGCGCAGCCCATGGCCTTTGCAAGCATTCCGGCTGCAATGTGGTGGGCGATTGTCACGCTCACAACGGTCGGATACGGTGATGTCTGTCCGATAACGCCGCTCGGCAAATTCCTGGGTGCTATTATCGCCCTGCTCGGCATCGGCCTGATTGCTGTGCCGGCAGGAGTGCTCGCATCCGGTTTTGTCGAAGAGCTGCACCACCGGGGCAGACTGCCCCGCGGACAGGAGGCGCGCGATCGCATCGAACGGCTGCAGCACCTGAAGGAAGGCGGCCTGCTTACCGACCGCGAATTCGATGTGCTTGCCGGCGGGCTGCAATCCGCAGGACCGACCCTGCCGGACCGGAGGTGAGGGCGCATGCAGGACCGGTATGTGGGCGATGCGGGTGATTTCGGAAAATACGGTCTCCTGCGTACTCTGCTTGCCATGGCTGGACCCGCAACCGCCCTGGGAGTGAACTGGTATTATTTTTCCGGGCACGGCGAGGAGAGCGCGGACGGGCGGCATTGCAGGTACCTTGATCCCGGCTATCCCCGGGCAGCCCGGTTCCGCGTGTGTTTTCCGGAGATCTATGACGGATTACAGGACATCGTCCGTTCCGGCAGGCGGCATATTTCCGCCATCGAAGCCGAAAAGATCATCGGCAGAAACGTCACGTATTATTCCGCTCCTGTTCCGGACGGCCGCATGCCGTCGGCCGCACGGATTGCAGCGAGGCTGCACTGGTTCGAACAATCCCTCTGCGCCCTTGCTGACTGCGACATCCTGTTCCTCGATCCCGACAACGGCATGCAGGCGCCATCCATGAAAAAATCCGGTAAAAATGCGGGAAAATATTTCTTTTTCGACGAGTGCTCCCGGTATTTCCGGAGAGGGCAGTCCCTCATCCTCTACCAGCACCGCAACCGGCTGCCGAAAGCCCGATACGACGCCGGTATCCGGGGGCTCCACGCTGCCATTGATCCACGTGCTGTGCTCTTCGTTTTACGTTCCCTCCCGTTTTCCGTGCGCGATTATATCATGCTGGTACACCCGGCCCACGAGGCCCTCTTTACCGCGCTGCTCTCCCGGCTTACCCATGAAAAGTATGCATGCCTCTATGCCCGGTACGAGCCCGGTGCGACGTGACCCGGAACCGGCCTCATGCGATTCAATCCGGCGGGGATCCTGTATCCGGCCTCAGAGCCGGCACCCACCCCTCCCCTGTTTCCGGAAATAATGCTGGTGGTACTCCTCGGCACGCCAGAACGCGCCGGCAGGCACGATCTCCGTCGCCACCGCGCGTCCGAGGCGCTGTTCGATCGCGTCGCGTGATCGTTTTGCAACGGCTTCCTGTTCCGGCGTGGCAAAAAAGATCACCGAGCGGTACTGGGAGCCTACATCCGGCCCCTGCCGGTTTTTCGTCGTCGGGTCGTGAATCGACCAGAAGATTTCGAGCAGCGCTGTGTAATCGGCGTCTGCCGGATCGAAGATAACCTGCACCGTCTCCGCATGGCCGGTCGTGCCGGTGCAGACATCATGGTAGGTCGGGTTCGCCGTCCGTCCGCCCATATACCCGACTGCCGTCGAGATCACGCCGGCAACGGTGTCGAATGCCGCCTGAACGCCCCAGAAGCAGCCTGCAGCGAAATATGCGGTTTCCTTTTCGCCCCGTTGCCGGTCCGCCCCTTCTCCGGTACCCATGCCCCTCTGTCGGACACGGTTCTATATAGCACCTCCGGCAGAACCACAAGAAAGCCACCATCCCGGGCCTGCACGGCCGCGGATGAAAAAACAAAAAACCGTGCCAATAAAGGGATCTTACGGTTCCTGCCGCAGATTGGCTATCGCACAATCCACGATCGCCCCGAGCTCTGCTTTTCCCCACTTTTCCGAGGAAACGACAAGATCGTAGGGCGTCAGATCGCCGATATCAATGGCATAATACCGGGCATAGCGCCCCGCCTCGCACTCCTCGCGTTCGGCGGTGAGGTCTGCTGCCGTGGCCGGATCGATGCCGTCACGCTCCGCCACACGCCCCGAGCGGCATGCGAGCGACGCGGCCACCCAGATTCGCAGATCGGCATTGCCGACCATCCTGCCCGCAAGCCTGCCTTCGATGACGATATCCTCACGGGACTCGCCGATCTCCTTCTGGCGTGCATCGATCATCCGGTCGACCGACGGATCCTCTTCCGCGAGCCTGCCGAATGCCGCGAGATCCATCCCGCGCTCCTTTGCCAGCGATCGAAACACCTCGCCTGCGGAGATGAGGGATAAACCATGCTTTTCAACGAGATACCGGGCGAGCGAAGTCGTGCCGCTGCCGGGCGGGCCGCTGATGGTGATGCGCATCAGAGGCCTCCGATGTTGAGCGATTTCCTGATGACCTGTGAGAGCGTTAAGGAACAGATCATGTACCAGAGAATCCATGCGGGAAGGAAGAACGGCGTGCCGTCGGCAAGGTTGAGCTCCCCCCAGAAGGGAAAGACGATCGAACCCATATCCGGGACCTTATAGAGCAGCCAGAGAAAGATCGGGACGGTGATGACCATGATGTAGGACATCGGTTTGAACTGCTCCTGGGACATTTCGAGCTGTTCCTGCATCAGTTTATCCCGTTTGTCCATCATTTTTTTGACTTTTTTCTCGTCGCCGGAGAGCTGTGCCTCGCGAAAATCCTTCTGAAAGTCGCGCATCTTCTTCTGCACGACCTGCATTTTTTCATAATCGATGGTGTATTTCTGGAGGAGGGATGAATACACGCCGGTAATGGCCGCGAGGGCAAGGATGATGACCAGCCACGACGTCACGTATCCGCCGTCGGGCGACTGGACAATCGGGGCAAAGATCATATCCATGGCTGAGCCGATGCCCACCCGGATACTTTCGATGCTGTAAACCACCATCGCAAGGATCATCACGAAAAAAAAGGAGAACTGGCCCAAGCCTTTTGCCATCCGCCTCACCTCAGGATTTCGACCATGTCGGCAACGGCTTTGTCAAGCAGAAAGTCCGCATTCCTGACGATTTTGACGGTACATCCCGAATACATGGCATAGGATGCCGCAATTGACCGGTTGAACTGCTGGTGGTCGCGAATGCCCATGTACCCGTCCATGTCCCGGACGCGGCTGGCATCGGAGAGGCGGCGGGAGAGGATCTGATCTTCGTCGGTCTCGACAAGCACAAAGATATCGGGCTTTAATTCCCGGAGCACCCATTCGGGCAGACCGGCAAGGTAGCCTTTCGGGGTGCTGACCGTACAGTGCGTGTCGACAATGATGTTCCCCTCGATCTGCGCAATCCCCTGTGCTGCGCTGCGCTGGAGCCTTCGCTGGACATCCTGGTCGAGTCTGCGCATCTCGTCGCGATCGCTTGCGATCCCTTCCTGGGACGCAACCTCGAACATGAACGTTCCGAAATTGATTGACTGGTAGCTGACGCCCTCCTTTTCGAGGGCTGCCAGCGCGCCGTTGATGACGGTGGTTTTCCCGACGCCGGGGACGCCGGTGATGACGACTGTTTTTCCCAAAGAACCTCACTCCTTTCCAAAGAAGCCACGCATGAACGGATACATCTCCATGATCTGCTCGCTTGCAATCTCCTCGTAGAGACGGTAGACGATACTGACCGTCAGGAGGAGACCGGTGCCGCCGACAGCCCCGATAACACCGAAGAGGTTGGCGAACACTGACAGGAGACCGATGAAAATACCGCCGATCACCGTGATCCGTGGGATATACCGGTCGAGGTACTTTTCCAGCACCTGCGTATTCCGGCGGTACCCGGGAATATGCATCCCGCTCATCTGAATCTGGCGTGCCACGTGTGATGAATCGAGCCCGGCCGTCTTGACCCAGAAAAGGGCAAAGACGGCACCGCCGACCACCATGATGGAAATATCAATCCCCATGCGTAATAGAACCTCCCATGGCGCATGGCCAAGATCGGTCGTCCACCACATCCAGTCCGAGGGGCCGTAGATAGGAGCGAGGAAGTACATCAGGCCGTCGACAGGCGTCTGCCCCTGGAACCTGCCGAGCACCGTTATGCCGACGTTGTTTAAGAACAGGCCGAGCATCTGGATATTCGCCTGCAGTACCCGCACGAGGATCATGGGAAGGACGCTTGCGTAGATGAGTTTGACCGGGAACCGTGCGCGGGCGCCCCGGACAGCCGTATGGGCAAGCGGGATTTCAATCCGGGTCGATTCGACATAGACGATGATGAGAAATATCGCTATCGTTGTGACGAAAGCCAACATATCCGTCCCGAAGTATTCGAGGAAATTGGCCCCGTCGGTAACGACGGCGACAAGCCGCGGGAAAAACCCGACGGGATAGGGATCGTTGACCGGGAGCCAGTTGAGAAAACCGTTGACCAGCCCCTGTGATATCCCGGCCACGATGAAGAGGCCGACACCGGATCCCATCCCCCACTTCGTGACGACTTCGTCGAGCAGAAATATCAGGAGCCCGCCGATGCAGATCTGCAGGAATATCACAAACGAAAGCATTCCGGCATTCCCGGCGAAGAACGCATCGGCGATGCCCAGGTCAGGCTGGAGAAAGCCGCCTATGACGTTCGGTGCCGCTTCGAGCACGATCATGACAAAGATCAGCATCTTCTGCAGCCCCATGTACATGACCTGGCCGCGTGCGTCACTGGTGTCCAGGTTGAGGAGATCGGCGCCTTTTAAGAGCTGCAGCACGATCGACGCGGTCACAATCGGCCCGATACCGAGATGCACGATTGAACCGTTCGCACCTGCAAGCAGTGCCCGGTAATACTGGAAAATATCCTGTGCATTCGTATCGAGTCCAAACACCGGAATGTTTGTCAGCATAAAATACAGCATCAGAACTGCCAGTGTCCACAGCAGTTTGTTTTTGAAGTGGACATGGCCTTCCGGGCTCCGTACCGCGGGCATCGCGGCAAGGAGTGGCTCCATCCGATCAAGCATCGCTCCCATGCGTTCACCAGAAAAAATTTGTTATCAGACGATCGTTACCTGACCGCCCAGTTCTTCAATCTTGCTTTGTGCCTGTGCAGAACATGCACGCGCCTGAATGTGCATCTTCTGTGTTACTTTTCCGCCGCCAAGTATCTTATCGATACCGATCTGGTCTGCGTCAAGCACGATGGCATCCCCTTCTTTCACCGCGATTCCGGCATCGACGAGGGCATCTGCGATCTCGCTGATCTCGCCGATGTTCAGCACGGATACATTCGCGGCCTGCTTGTGGACAAAGCCGTGCTTGCCGTTGTGCACGAGCCCTGCAAGGAGGAAGTGGGAGAAGCGGTGATCACGGTGCCCCGCCCGGCCCCTTCCACCCCGGTTCCCTGCACCGCGGCGGTTTTTATGCGTACCGCCGCCGCATGTGCGTGAACCCCGGTATTTTGAACGTTTGTTGACCGGCATGTCTTCACCTCATTTTATGCAGGAGGCCATTGATCTCCTGCCCGTAATATCCGAGTGCGCCGCCCTGCTGGTAGGTCCGCTTGATCGAGCGGAAACCCTTGCGGGGCGGGTGCAGCCGCATCACCGGCTTTAACCCGGGGATATCGGCCATTGCAGCCTCGCCGGCACAGAGCGCCTGTGCAAACGCATCGATGTTCTCAAACCGGCTGTGCTCTTTGACATACTCGTCGGTGAGACGGATGTTGCCGGTAAGGCGGCCGCGGGTGCTGAGAATCTCGCCCAGCACCGGGGCATCGATCTCGCCGTATGCCACGAAGTCCTTGACCTTCCGGATCATCCCGAGATAGGCGGGCGTATCGGGCACAAGCACACAGTGGTTGATGTGATGCAGACGAAGCATCTTAAGCGTGTCCTTGATTTCACGCGGGGTCTTGACAACGCCGCGCACCTGCACTATCGCGTACATTACTCGGATCCTCCCACCCGGACCAGATTGGTCTGCCGTAAGGCTTCGAAGGTCGCCTTGGCGTAATTGATGGTCGTGCGGGTCTGGCCGCTGGTATAGGTCCAGACGTCCCTGATGCCCGCAAGCTGGAGCACTTTCTTCCCGATATCACCGGTGACCAGTCCGATTCCCTGGGGGGCGGGTTTGAGGGTGACCCGTACGCTGCCCGCCTTGCCCGAGACCTGGACCGGAATCGAGTGGTTTACGCCACAGCCGCATTCCCAGCTGCCGCAGCCACGTTTGACCTTAATCAGGTTCAGTTTCGCGTTGTCGATTGCCTTTTTGATACCGTTTCCTACCTGGGCATCTTTTGCCTGCCCGAACCCGATATACCCGTTTTTGTTACCGACAACAACGACGCAGCGGAACTTCACGCGCCTGCCGCTGTCAGTCATCCGCTGCACCATGTTGATGTCGAGGACCTCGTCCTCGAGGTCGGGGAGGAAATAGTCCACGATCTGTGGCTCTTTGATGGGCTTGCCGCTCTCGAGCACCTCATCGATGCTTCCGATCTGTCCTGCGGCAACTGCTTTTCCCAGGCCGGTGAGGGGAATCCATTCTTCCTGTTCCCATGCCATGTCACACCAGCTCCTTTCTGATTGCCTCTGCTGTGTCTTCGACGTTCTGTACGAGACTCCCCGCACGCTCCGGTGCATATTCTGCAATATGCACACCCCTCACACGGTCGTCATCCGGAAGGATGCTCTCGCCATGGGGGATATCAAGCCCTGCTTCAACAGCGCCCTTGAGCGCCGCGAACACCCGTGCACCGACAGTGGCGCGGGCAAGGCCGATGTCGAGGATGGCCTCCGTATATCCGGCGTTCTGCGCCTTGACGGCAAACAGGATGCCGGTCAGGTAGGCAGCGGGCGTATTCGCCGTCGCACCCGTATACCCGAACCGTTCCAGTTCCGTTGAGTAGGCGGCGACGAGCGTCCGGTCACCCACCATTTCAGCTTCGACAAGCTGGATGATGATCTGGCGGTTGGTTCTCCGCACCACCATCCGGGGCTTTTCGGAGAGGAGCAGCTTCATCCGTTTGTAGTAATCGGTCTTCCCCTCTCTCCGTCTCCGGAATGGGACAAAATACCGCGGTCCCGTTGCCATATCAGTCCATCCTCCCTGAAATCGACTCCATCTGTGCTTTCATATGCGCAACGCTGCGGAACTGGCCGCCGGCGGCCTTGCGGTACATCACGCGGTACAGGTGCGGGTTAATCGTCCCTTCCTCGCGCATTTCGCGTAATGTGCGCCGGATTGCACGGATCTTTTTCATCCACTGTTCTTTGGACGGTGTGCGGGCTCCAGAGGCTCCCTTTCGCCGTCCGGCTCCCTTGCAGTGCCCGTATGAGCGTTTCGCCGCTTTTATGCGAGCCCTGCCGCGGCTGACCCCCGTTTTGGGGCGGGCGCGGATCGCGCCTTCGTCAATAAGGCCACGGACATCGTCGCGTGAAATGGCGTTCCCGATATCGGAGATGCGTTCCGCATCCAGCCAGACCCGGTGCACACCGCATTTCAGGATCGCGGCAGCCATGCGCCGCTGGTTGGTAAGGTCACTCATCGTCCGTCACCCCCGCTTCGGGAGTCCCGACCTCTTTCGGGTTAATGACTTTAAGACCGTATTCAAGGGCTTTCGCCTGAATTGCTTCACGCTTGCGGTTTCCAACGGTGCCGCCGATGCGGATCGCCTGGGTTGCCGCGTCGAGCCCCTCGAGGTCCGCCACGTTGCAGACATGCACTTCCGCATAGCCGCTCGGGTGGAACCCGCGGACTTTGACCGGTGCGCCGAAGCCGGGCCGCGGGTGGCGTCCCTTTGCACGGTACTGTTTTCTCTGTTTGCTCTGCAGACCACGCGGCCGCCGCCAGGTATCCTCGAGCTTCTTCTTGCGGCTCAGTCCCTGGCGCTTGAATGTTGCACGGTTGCGGGCACGCGCCCGAATCAGCCTTTTTGTTTCATCCGCCATCTGCATCACACCTTCTCAACAACGTATATGCCGTCCTGAAAGACCCGCGGATCGCGCTTCCTGATATGGGTTGCCGTCTCGATATTGGCGGCGGTCGATCCGACGGCATCCTTGTCGATGCCTGATACGGTCACTTCATCATTTCCGAGCTTGACGGAGACGCCGTCAAGGATCCGGGCATACCGGGCTTCTTTTTCACCAAGGAAGTTGATGATCTCAAGCCGGTTGCCGGCTACCTTGAGCTGGATCGGGAAGTGGCTGTACACCACCTTCATCCGGTACTCGAAGCCCTCGGTAACGCCCTGGAACATATTGTTTGTATGCGCTGCATAGGTGCCGACCATCGCAACGATGCGCTTGCGATCGGATCCGGTCGCGAAGAGGACAGTTTCCTCATCGCAGTCAACGGAGACCTGAGGGTAGCGCATTTCACGTTTGAGCGTCCCTTTTGGCCCTGAAACCACAAGCGTCGTCCCGTCCATCGTCACCGTGACGTTGCCCGGGATATCGACTTTCTTTTCAAATGCCATTGTCACACCCTCAGTACACATATCCCAGCAGTTCGCCGCCGATTCCCTCTTTCCGTGCACTCTCATGGGAAAGCACACCTTTGGAAGTGGAAATCAGGAGTATTCCAAAGTTTTTCGCGGGCAGGAACTGGGTTTCCCAGTATTCCATTTCGCTCACCTTGACCGCGTACCGGGGAGTAATGACGCCGCACTTGTTGATCTTGCCGATCAGGTGTACGCGGAACTGGCCGCCGCGCCCGTCATCGATGAACTCAAAGTCCCCGACATAACCGTTTTCCTTCATGATGCCGAGCATCGCGCCGAAGAGTTTGCTTGCCGGTTCGACGATGCACTCGTCTTTGCCGACTGCGGAGGCGTTCTTGATGATGCCCATCGCATCTGCGATTGGATTGAGTCGTGCCATGCTTTTCCTCTCCTTTCAGTCCATCTTTTTAAAGCCGATCCGTGCCGCCCATTCGCGGAAGCACTGGCGGCAGAGGTAGATATTGTACCGGCGCACAAGGCCCTGTTTCCGGCCGCACATCTGGCATTCGTTTGCACCGCGCCCGAATTTTCGGACGGTCGTCTGTCCTTTTTCTTTCTGCTCTTCCGCCATTATTGCACCTCGACGTTATAGGATTCCTGCATGAACCGGATCGCATCGTCGCGACGCACCCGCTGTGCGGCAGGAAGTTTCCTGCGTTCGATCGATCTGCGTGCTATCCGCACGCCGGGGCGCTCCAGCACAACGGTGATGTCCATGCCGTAGATGCCGATCATCGGATCGTACGACTGGCCCGGGAAATCCGTGTGTTCCTCGATCCCGAAGGAGACATTGCCGTTGATGTCGAACTGCCGTGCCATCAGCGTTCGTTCGATGATGTCGAGCGCAGTTCCGATAAAGGCCGTTGCATTTTCCCCGCGCAGGGTCACTTTGCATCCGATGGGCTGCCCTTTCCGGATGCCGAAGGCAGGCTGGGTCCTTTTTGCAAACGAGCGGACGCTCTGCTGGCCGGTGATCGCCTTCATGATATCCTCGGCTTTGACCAGTTTTTCACCGGCTTCGCCGACACCCATATGAACGACCACCTTGTCGATCACGACATTCTGCATCGGGTTCACTGCTCAATCCCCCATTCGGATACGGCAGGCTTCTCCCGTCCTACCATGAAGACATAGCCCTCGATCGTGTCGAACTGCTCGCCGTTCTCGCCCTCGAGCACCACGCGGTTCGGCGTGCTGCCGGGAACTTCCCTGATCTCGGTGAGTCTGCCGACTTTTCCGGAGTGGCGCCCACCGATGACCATGGCCATGTTGCCCACGGCGAAGGGGAAGTGATCCACGATCGTGAAGTGATCGTCTTTTCCGAGGGACAGCACGATCGAGTCTTTGGGCTTGTACTGCTGGTCGGCAAGCACATTTGCCCCGTAGAGCAGATTGAGCTGCACTTTCCCGCCGGGGATGACCGTCTTGTTCCGGATCTTGCAGAGGCGCGTTTGCGCGGCCTCGGGCGAGATTGCGATGGAAACAAAGTTCCCCTTCTTGTCAAGGAGAATCCGGTAGTGTTTGTCCGTCTTCGGGATCGAGATAATGTCAAAGACGCCGATCCCGAGCTTCGGGTTGGTGCATATCTTGCCGTTGACCATGACGGCACGGTCGGTGAGGATCTTCTTGACTTCCTTCATCGTGCGTGCGGTGCCCATATGGTCCCGGAGCCACACCGCGATGGGCATGGCATGGGCCGTGTGGGGGCCCGGCGCCGTCTTGGTGACGAACGTGTTTGCTTTCCTGGCGATACGCCATGAATCGGGCGTCGTCAGGCGTTTTAAATGATTTGACATACGTTAAGCCCTCCCGATACGTGCTTCTCGTGCCTTGTCCTTCAGGTTCAGTTTCGTAATCCGCACGTTCGAAGGATCGATGGGGCGGGGGACTTCGGTGCCGTCCGCCTTGGTCGATGAAACGCCATGGACAAGCAGTTTGCAGGCACTGGTGTCGACGCCGTCGACAACGCCGCTTTCACCGCTGAAATCGCCGCGAAGAACCTGAACGGTATCGCCCTTGGCAACGCGGGCGGCCCGGGTGCCGTACTTCGTCCTGAGTTCGGATGAGAGTGGTGCGGAGAGGAATCTGCCGCGCTGGTGCAGGGGTGCGTTGAACCGCAGTTTTCGCTGCTTTCTCGGCTGTTTGCTTACAATTCGTACCATTCCAGACCACCTCAGACAATGATCGTGGCCATCGACCCGATCTTCGGGAAGCGTTCGGCCACTTCACGGGCTACCGGCCCTTTAATCTCGGTGCCGCGGGGTTCTCCGCGTTCGTTGGTGACAATGGCTGCATTATCCTCAAACGAAAGCCGAAGGCCGTTGATGCGGCGGATTTCCTTCTTCTGGCGGATGACCACGGCCTTGACAAGTTTACGGCGCATGTCGGGCGTTCCTTTCTTGACCGTCATCGTCGCCATGTCACCGAGGCCCATTTTCGGCTGCCGCCGCCGGACGCCGTGGAAGCGATCAACCGAGACGATCTCGACGATCCGGGCTCCGGTGTTGTCTGCACAGACAAGCCGTGAACCCGTTGCAAGGGCTCGCGGTGTCCGGGACTGCTTTGCTTTCATTCCTCAAGCACCTCCACGACAACAAAGGTCTTCGTCTTGGAGAGCGGCCTGCACTCGGCGATTCTGACGGTATCGCCGACCTTGACACCGAGACAGGGGGGGTTGTGTGCGTGAAGTTTCGAGCTGCGTTTCTCGTACCGCTTGTACTTCTTCACGTAGTGCAGGTAGTCCCGTGCTATGACCACGGAACCCTGCATCCGGTCACTCACGACCTTACCGGTAATCACCTGGCCGCGTACCGGTAAAGTGCCGTGAAATGGACAATTCACGTCCGTGCATTCCCTTTCGGGGACCGGGACGTTCAATCCGATGTTTTTCGCCATATTTTACCTCTGGTTCCTAATACGCATGCTGATTCGTTTTTCAGGCTGCATGACCAGGACCGACCCATCAACCCGGACCCGGGTATCATCAGGGAGGCAAAGATCAAACAGCGCATATCGTTTCGGGATCTTTTTTATTCCGCAGGGAGTCGCAAGCACGAGCATATTCCGGCTTTCGTCCGTGATGATCCCGGCACGTCCCTCGTGCGAGGGGTTTGGAGCCGAGGCCACACGGGCGTAGAGCCCGATGAGTTCGTGCCGGAGCACGTTCTGCGGGGTGATCATTTCTTCTGCCGCTTTGTCTGCTCGGTCTGTATCCGGGCAATGGTGCGGCGAAGTTCGCGGATGCGGCCCGGGTTCTCGGTCGCACCGCCGGCACTCACCTTACCTTTGTCCTGGATCAGTTCAAGCTGGAGTTTTGCGAGCTGCTCCTGCAGTTCGACATCGCTCTGCTGGGCAACTTCACGCGCTCGAAAGATTGCCATATCAGTAGTCCTCCGCGTCAGGCACATCTTCCATCTCGGAAAGTTCGGCATCGATCTCCTCGCCAAGCGCGTCGGGGGTAAGATCCGCATCCGCCTCAGGGTTCTTCGGCACCGGCGGGAGCACTTCGAAGTGATCCGGCAGCTGTGCACCGGGCGGGATGATCTTGACCTGGACACCGATGGTTCCGAGCTTCTTTATTGCGACAGCGAAGCCCTTCTCCACGATAGTCTCGGAAGGCTCGCCGCAGTGCTTGATGTACCCTTCGGTAAACTTCTGGACCCGTGCACGGGCGCCGGTGAGCTTGCCGGAAATGACGACTTCGCAGCCGAGGGCTCCTGCTTCCATGACGCGGCGGATGACGCTGGTTCCGGCTTTGCGGAAATACCAGCCGCGCTCGAGTGAGTTCGCGAGCCGTTCTGCCATGATCTGTGCATTGAAGTTCGGATTCTCAACCTGCTGCACCTCGATCTGGGGTGCCTCGATCCCGAAGCCGGTATTCAGATCCTGTGTCAGCTGGCGGACGACCTTGCCGCCTTTGCCGATCACGATACCGGGCTTTTCAGCAAAGATCGTCACCTGTGTTCCGAGCGGAGTGCGGGCAATATCCATGCCGCCGTACCCGGCCCGTTTGAGTTCCTTGTTCAGGAACTGTTCGACACGGGCTTTCCGGACACCGTCCTCAATAAAACGCCGTTCAATTGCCATTACTCCACCTCTCGTACAACAATCTCGATGTTCACCGTTTCACGCCGCTTGGGGGTCGCACGCCCCATGGCACGGGGAAACACGCCCCGCATGCCGCGGCCGCGGTTTGCCGACGCATGGCTGATGACAAGCTTTTCCGTGTCAAGGCCGGCATATTCAGCGTTCTTCTCCACCGAATGAAGCAGGCGGATGAACTGGGTGGCGGCCTTGACCGGGAAGCGGCCGGCGTCCCATCCTTCAAGGCACCGCTTGTGGGCGACGTTGCGGTTGAACCGCTTGAACGGAATGGCTTTCTTGAGCGCCACGACCTCTGAAAGGTAGGCAGACGCATCTTTCGTGGTCATGCCTTTGATGAACCGTGCAATCTCGATGGAGTGCTTCGGCGATACGGGAAGTTCGTTAGCCTTGCCACGGGCAATGCCTTCTCCCTTCTCCTGTAGTGCATATCCTGTCCGTGCCATGGTCATCACTTCAGAGGTACGTACTTACTCGACCGCGTTGCACCGATACCGGCGCTGCCGTGGTTTACTCTCCGCCGGGTAAGGGCGAATTCACCGAGATAGTGGAATACTGCCTCGGGCTGGATCTCGACTTTCACGAAATCCTTGCCGTTGTGCACTTCAACCACTTTCCCGACCATTTCCGGCAGAACAACCATGTCACGTTCGTGCGTGCGGATGCGTTCCCTGCCTTCCCGGATCTCCGTCAGGAGTTTCTCGTGTTCGCGTTTCATGCCGCGGTTAATTTTGCGGCGAGCCCGCGAGGGCATGATGGGAAGAAGCTCGGACATGACCATCGTCTGGAGCTCCTCGATTTTATAGCCGTGATAGGTGAATTCCTCACGCCGCCGCGGCAACCGTTTTTGTGTCTTCTTTGCCATATGCAACCCCCCTCACTTCTTCCATTTTCCGGTACGCCGTGCCGCGATATGCCCGACCTTTCTGCCCGGCGAGGTTCCTCGGGCGACCGTCTTGGGCCGTCCGCAATGCTGGTGGCCACCGCCGCCGAACGGGTGGTCGATGACGTTCATGCAGACGCCCTTCACCCTCGGCCATTTCTGTGCCTGGGACTTCATCTTGTGGAACTTCTTGCCGGCTTTCACGAAGGGCTTCTCGCCCCTGCCGCCGCCGGCGACGATGCCGACGGTTGCCATGCAGGACTCCTTGAACCACTTGTGCTTGCCGCTGGGCATGCGGATGCCGACCCTGCCCTCTGCCTTGCCGATAACCTGTGCCTGGACACCGCCCGCCCGGACGAACTTGCCGCCGTCACCGGGACGCGCCTCGATGTTGCAGACATATGCACCGACCGGAATGTCACGGAGCGACAGGGAATTGCCGTTCTTCACCGTGCTGCCCGGGCCCCACGATATCTCGTCGTCGACGCCGATGCCTTCGGTGGCAAGCATGTAGGTTTTCCTGCCGTTTTCCAGGCGGACAAGGGCGATAGGTGCATGGCGGGCGGGATCATGCTCAATATCGATGATACGCCCGTTCACGCCTGCCTCGGCAGCGTCCTGGTGACGGAGCGCCGCCTTGTATTTATGGGACGGAGCCCGGTAGACGGGGCCTCCGCGCCCGCGGTTCTGTGAAATAATGCGTTTTCCCATGATCCCCACCTACATGATGCCGAGACGGCTGAGAATCTCTTCAGCAGCCTTTTCATCGGAAAAACCGACGATAGCCTTCTTTTCTCCCTTCATCGTAACGATGGTCCGGACGGACGTGACATCCTTGCCGAACATCGACTCGATTTCCCGGCGGACATCCTGTTTCGTCGCTTCCTTTCGCACCAGAAACTGGAGTTTGCCTTCTTTTTCCAGCACCATGGTGGCCTTTTCAGTCACGAACGGGTACTTCAGTTTCATTCACATCTCCTCCAGTTTCTTCAGTGCGGCCTCGGTCCAGACCGTCAGCCTGCCCGCCTGGGTGCCGGGTGCAAGCAGTTCGGTATTCAGTGAAGCCACACTTGCAATATCGACACCGGCGAGATTGCGGGCGGCTGCGAGCGGCGTCTCCGCGGTCACGATAAGGAGGCTCTTCTTCTGCTTGTACCGGCGGCCGCGCATCGTGCCCCTGCCGGAACGGACTTTCTTGCCTGCCTTTGCCTTTTCGACATCCTCATAGACGAGAAGCGCCTGCAGGGCGGCGATGACCTCCGACGTGCGGGTGAGATCCTCAAAGGCGTCCTCGACAACAACGGAGAGGCCGTCGGCACACCGGTGGCCGCGGGCGGCGACCAGTTCCGGATTCATCGTGGCGGCGATTGCCGACCGGACGGCCTTTCTCTTCTCCACCTTGTTGATTTTCAGCGTCAGGACCTTCGCCACCTTCGGGGGGTGGGCGGCCCGTCCGCCGACAGCCTGCGGAACGCGTGCGACCCGCGATCCGTTCTTCAGCCTGGGTACCTGCGCGACACCGCGGCCACTTCCCCAGCTTTCAGCAGACGTTCGGATGCCTGCGTAGGGGTTGGTGCCGTGCGGCTGGTAGCGGGTGCTCTGCAGTGCGAGGACTGCCCGCTTGATCAGGTCCGGCCGGAATTCCTCGGAAAAGACTGCCGGCAGCTCGACCTCGCGGACATTCCTGCCGTCAAGTGATTTAACCTGTGCTTTCATCCTGTATCACCCCTGCTTGCTCCGCAGGCTCACGTACTGGATTGCGGGAATGCGTTCGACATGTTCATGCTGGCGGATAGCCGGGCGGATACGGATGAGCCGTTTTGCAGGGCCGGGGATGGATCCCTTGATCATGACGTAGGGATTCCGGACAAGGCCGTAGTGGAGGAAACCCCCGTCAGGGTTGATGCTCTCGCCGTTATCGCCGACTTTCAGGATGCGCTTGTTGAATTCGGTCCGCTGCTGGTAGCCCATCTGCCCCATCTGCGGGACCTGCCACCGCACGTGGTGCGGCGTCCACGGGCCGAGGTTGCCGATGTGGCGCTTTTTCCCGCCGCGGGAGTGCTTGTGCTTTCGGACCTGGATGCCCCACCGCTTCACCGGACCCTGGGTTCCCTTGCCGGTGGTAATCGCGGTGATATCGACATACTGTCCCGTCTTGATGACGGATCCGAAGTCGACATCCTTGCCGAAGAGCCCGGCTGCGAACTCGATCCGCTCTTCGATGCTGCCGCCTGCGACACGCATCTCCATTAAGTCGGGCACTTTTTTCGGCACACCGGTCAGCTTTGCAGGCTGGGTGTAGACGACAGCGAAGACATCGGTAATTTCGCCGTTTGCACCGGCCTCCTTCACGGCAGCCAGCGCCTCTTCCGTATTCTCCTTTTTCGGGAGGGAAATGCGCCCTTCAAGCGAGGTATCGAGGTTCGGAGCCCATACGTCGGCCATCGCATGCTTGCCGTAGGTATCCTTACAGTACACCCGGATGGCTGCCACCTTCATCGGCGGGATCTCGACAATGGTCACGGGGACCATGATATCCTTGCCTTCGGTCGGGCTGTTCTTGTGGTCATCGACCATGATGACATGCGTCATGCCGACCTTATATCCTGCAAATCCCTGCAGGGTCGGCTGCCCTGTGTGCTCGGGCCATGCCCCGTATCTGGGCACCGGACTCTGTGCACGCTTCCGGGGGCTGTACGCAAGTGAACCCCTGCGTGGTCTAGATACTTTTCCCATGTTCTATCAATCCTTTCGTATGCTCGGGGATTGGTGCCGGGAATCCGGCACCGCCGGTGGCCGCAACGACCGCCGGTTTCTGGGCAGGGCGTATCCGCCCTGCCGGTTCACCACCTGAGACGGGAGTACCGCGTCTGGATTGAACCGACTCCGCGCCATCGTTCTGCCGCATGGCCGCCACGGAAAGGAACCCGGTCCCTCGTGACGGACGACATGCGTTCAAGCAACGCATGCGTATGGTATGTATCGCCGGTGTGCACCGGCAGGCACCATGTCTCGCGAATAGATCCTGATACCGGCAGCGTGTTTTGCATCAGCAAAACCCGGGCTCGTTTGCACAGAAACGTCCACCCGCGCCCCGATCAGATCCTACGTCTGTCAGCCCGTTGTGTCGCTTGGGCACAACTCCTTCTCAAGGTCGCCCCGCAGAACAACTGCGGGTATTCCCGGTTATGCGTCACTGCAGCGGCACGGCCCGCCGGGGGCGGGCATTCTGCCACGCCCTCATCCGGGCGGTTTTCGGGGAAGAAGCCGTGATCGTCTCTGCCGGCCGTCCCGGTGCCGCCGCACCTTCGCATAACGGTTTCCTTAATATTATGCTGATATCGATATAAACCTTGCCGTACCCCGGGGGATTGCAGGATTGCCGGAGCGGGAAAAATGGGGATTATCCGAAATAGAGTTCGCCTTCGTCACTGAGATAGACCTCAATGTCTTCCCGGATGAAACGGCCGCGGACACGTTCCGGATTTGACTCCCGCAGCCGGTTGGCAAGTCCGATGGTGTCGTAGCGCACTTTGATGTGCAGCGCTTCGGCGGCGGTAAAGATCGCTTTTGCCGCATCGAGCAGATCGGTGCCGTTTCTGATAGTGCACAGATGCGTGGAATCAAGCGTGTACAGGAATTCAAGCGTTTCCTTTGCTTTCCTGATGTTTTCAAACGCAGCTTTCTCAATCGTGCACACATTTGCCTTCGATGTTGCGATCAGGTCCGCTATCTGCTGTTGGGTCATCCCCTTCTTCCGGTACCGCAATACCTCCTTTTGTCGTTCGGTCAGCAGCCCCTCTTTCATTACGGTACTATCGCACCGCGGCACCTTAAACACTTTTCCTTAACATGCACCCCGTTGCAGGCAAAAAAATCGCGTTTCAAAATGTTTATATTGCAACTGGATGATATTGAGTTGTTCTCATATTTGAGAGGTGTTAAAATGGTAATTAAAGTCGGAGTAGCGAAATTAGGCAACATTGCCAGTGGTGTGATGGTCGAGCTTCTGCTCGATGAGCGTGCTGACAGGACAGATATGCAGACCTTCATGGCGACGAGCGGCACCAAACTCGAAGTCGAAGACGTGGACCGTGTCGTAAGCAACCTCAAAGCATACGGCCCTGACTTCGCGATTGTTGTGTCCCCGAACGGCGTTCTTCCCGGACCCACCGGAGCACGCGAGGCGCTCGCCGCAGCAGGCATCCCCACCATCGTCATCACCGACGATGTCACCACCAAGAAGGAATGGGCTGAGCTGAAGGAGAGCAAGTTCGGCTACATTATCCAGAAGGCAGACGCCATGATCGGCGCCCGCCGCGAGTTCCTCGACCCGATTGAAATGGCCGACTACAACGGCAACCTCGTCAAGGTGCTCTCGATTACCGGTGCATTCCGCAAGATGCAGCTCGCGCTCGACGAAGTCATCGACCAGGTCAAGGCAGGCAAGAAGGGTGCGGAAGTCGTACTCCCCAAGATTGTCGTGACCGCTGACAAGGCTGTCGCCGGCGAATTCTCCAACCCCTACGCCTACGCGAAGGCACGCGCAGCTTTCGAGATTGCAGCGGCAGTCGCGATGGTAAACGTGAAGGGCTGCTTCATGACCAAGGGATTCGAGAACTACGTCCCGATCGTTGCAAGTGCCCACGAGATGATGCGCGTCGCGGCGCTACTCTGCGACGAGGCCCGCGAGATCGAGAAGGGTGTCGACGGTGTGGTCAGAAAGCCCCACAAGAACGACGGTACCATCGTCTCCAAGACGGCCCTCATCAGCAAACCCGAGTAAAACCACATCACTTTTTTTGCCTTTTTACGGGACTGAATCGTAACCGGCGGAATCGCGCATAATTCTTCCGAGTTCTTCGGGCAGCGTCATGATCACCGGTTCAAGGTGAAGCCGCTCCATAAATGCCGAGTCGCTTGTCGATGCGGGATTCGGATTGATCCGCGCGATGACCGAAGCGAAGGCCCTGAATCCGGAATCAGCACCCTCTTTATCGAAGAACAGCGCCATGTTGAAGGCATGGGTGCCCAGTTTCCGGTAGCAGTCGATGATGCGGAGCAGATCCGCTGCAAACATGTCGGTATACGACGAAAATTCGGCGATCGTCCGGACAGGGAGGTACCCGCGCATTTCCTTCTCGCCCACCGGCACGGCACCTGCCGCCCAGACGAGTTCGTCGCCGAAACAGTACCGCTCCGAACGGGCTTCATGCTCCCGGAGATGGTCCCAGTAACAGGCGCCCGTGTCGGCACGGTACCGCGAGCTTTTCCGGATATACCTGCCGGCACGGGCTGAGGGGGCGGTATCGGCAATGCCCTGCAGGTGCGGGTGGGCAAGGCTCGCACCCGCCGACGGAAGGTAGTTCCAGTTGATGCTCGCATAGCCGCCGGAATCCGAAAGAGAGAGGATCTGCGCGTCAAGCGCATCGGCAATCTGTTTTCTGCTAAAACGGTCAACCGCATGTGCCCGGGTAATCACGGTGACCGTATGCCGCCGGGCGAACGGGTAGAGGTTCGGGAAGGTGACGCTTTCACCCCGGTAGATCCGGGATCCGTCCTGAAAAACGGGGGTGGTGGATTCCACTGCCCCGGGACAGAAAGGGCAGCCCCCAGTATCCGCCACCGGTGCGGGCGCCTGATCGATTCCGCGCCGGAGGCGTTCGGGGCTGATCCGGCAGGTATACCCTGTCAGGATCTCGCGGCGGACCTGTATCGAGCCGGTGCGTGTCGGTGTGTCGCTGCAGGAAAAGAACATGCCGTCGTTCTCGTACGAGATACTGGCGAAGAGCAACCAGAAAAAGCATACGGTTTGATAAATCCGGGCAAGTCCTTCCGGAAACAAAAAAAGGAAAAAGTTCGGGTATCCGCTTATATGATCTTACCAAGCAGGCGGATGGAGTTGGTCATGTCGGGGCCGAGCGGCGATCCGAAGATGACCTGGGTAACGCCGGCCTTCATGAGGTCCTCGCACTTCTGCTGGACGACATCGGGCGTTCCCGCAATAGTGAATGCCTCGATCTCCTTGTCGCCAACGAGACCGCCGACTGCCTTGAAGTCAAAGCGTGCAAGGGCGTCCTTAATCTTCGCGACGTTGCCCAGGTCGAGGCCGTGGCGCTGGAGCAGGGGCGGCGGGGAGCCTGCGGCAATGAATGCTGCGACGATCTTTGCTGCGTTCTTCGCCTTCTTCTCGTTCTTGTCGATCGAGACGGCGGTGTACGCTCCGACATCGTGGCCCTTCTTGCCTGCTGCCTCTTCCGCCTTCTTGATCAGCGGGATGGCGATCTCGAAGTCCTTGGGGTTGGACGCGTTGATGAGCGAACCGTCGCCGACTTCACCGGCGAGCTCGAGCATCTTGGGGCCCTGCGCACCGACGTACACGGGGATGCCCTTCTTGCCGGGCAGCTGGACACCGGTCAGCTTGGCACCGTCGTAGTCGAAGAATTCCATCGCACCGGTCTTCTTGATCTCCTCACCGGCACAGAGTCTCCGGATCTGGGTGATACCCTCCTTGAGGCGGGCAACGGGCTTTTCGCCTGCGATTGCGAGCTTGGGGAGCGTGGAAAGGTCACCGGGTCCGATACCGAGCACGGCACGGCCGTCGGAGATCTCGTTGAGGGTGCACATGAACGATGCAATCGCTGCGGGGGTGTCGGTGAAGGTGTTCATGATACCCGGGCCCATCTTCAGGCTGTCGGTGTTTGCCGCAATCATGGCAAGGGTCGGGTAGCAG
>JAAEEQ010000173.1 GCA_013415665.1 Methanomicrobiales archaeon | reverse complement strand
ATCGCCCGCTTCATCCAGCAGCTGGATCTGGCGAGTATCGCCGGGCTGATTGCGGTTCTGGGCACGGGCATCGACCAGCTGGTGGTCATCACCGATGAGGTGCTGCACGAAGGAAGGGTGCCGTCGCCGAACCTCTACTTAAAACGCCTTGCACGGGCGCTCGGCATCATCATGGTCGCCGCAACGACCACGTTCATCGCAATGCTCCCGCTGGCGCTGATGGATCTCTCGACGCTGAAGGGATTCGCCATCGTGACGATCCTGGGTGTTCTTATCGGTGTATTAATCACCCGTCCGGCATACGGAAAGATCATCATGGGCATTCTGTCCCGCTGATGTATCCAATCAACCGCCATTTTTTCGTATCCCGCCACGCCACGGGGTAAAACAGTATATTTATCAGGTTTTTCCGCAACATCAGTGAAGAGGACAAGCGATGTCAAAACCGGTACTGATTGATTTCTCTGCCGTATGGTGCGGACCCTGCAAGCGGCAGCATCCCATTCTTATAGAGTTGAGAGAGCGGATGGGCGATACCGTCGAGATTCGCGAAATCGACGTGGATCAGAATGTGGATCTCGCAGTCAAATACGGAATACGGGTCGTCCCGACGCTCATTGTCGAGAAAGACGGGGTTGTCAAAAAACAGTGGGAAGGCGTAACGGGAGCCGACGAGCTCGAAGCATATCTGCGGCCGCTGGTGGATTAACGTGAAGATCGGCATCATTGGCGGAACAGGGGAGATCGGGGAGGGAATGGCGATGCGCCTTTCCGTTCATTACGATGTGGCCATCGGATCACGCGATGAAGCCAAAGCCTGCAGCTCGAGTGAGTGCACCGTCACCCTGCTGCGCGGACGCGGCCTGTCATGCAGCTGCCGGGGCGGGGGAAACCAGGAAGTGCTGGATGTATCTGACGTCGTGATTCTCGCCATTCCCTTCAAGCATGTCAGGCAGACCATAGAACAGCTCTCCGGCTTTGAAGGAAAGATTGTCATAAGCCCCGTCAATCCCATGGCGCGGAGCGGGCATTTTTATTACGACCCTCCCGCGGAAGGCTCCGCAGCAGAATTCATCAAAGGCCTGCTGCCCGAAGAGGCGCGCCTGGTGACGGCGTTTAACAATATCGCAGGAAACCGCTGGCGGGCTATCGATGAAGAGCTCGATTACTCGGTCGCGGTCTGCAGCGATGACGAAGATGCCAAAAAGACGGTCATGGACATCGTCAACAGCGTCTCCCGGCTTCGTGCCTATGATGCGGGGCCGCTTGCCGTCTCCTCCATTATCGAGAGCATCACGCCATTGCTCTTAAATATAGCCCGCTTTAATAAAATGAAAGACGTGGGAGTACTGTTCCGCTAGACCGGCTGCCGGACCGGCGGGACAGCCGCGAAAACGTCCACGTAGGGAAAAACGCGTCCAGGCCGCAGGGAGGGCACGTGCGGCCGGGAAGAGGGCTGATGTACCGAAAGAGGTGCACCCATGACGCTTGAAAACGATGCAGGACGTATCGGCAGAAGGATGGTTGCCGAAGGGCTGGTCGGCGGGAACTTCGGGAACATGAGTGTCCGGGAACACTCCGGCTTTTCCATCACCGGCAGGGGAGCCTTTCTCGATGATCCCGGCACGCTCGTGTTCGTCCCGGACGGCGGGCCGGTTCCGCCGTCGGCATCAAGCGAGTGCCGTGTACACCGGGACATTTATTCCCGTCACTCGTTCGGGGCAATCGTGCATGCCCACCCCGTCCATGCCATTGCATTGTCGTTTGACCTGGCGGCCATTATGCTCGAGGACGCCGAGGGACGCCTCTTCTGCCCGCGTATTCCGGTCGTTGGCGGCGAACCCGGAACAGCGGAGCTGGCGGAACGGATAGCCAGAGCGATGACTGATTCGCCGGTCGTGATCGCACGGGGCCACGGCACATTCGCCGGCGGAGCAACGCTTGAGGAGGCCTACCTGCTGACATCCGTTGCCGAGCACGGGTGCAGGATCCTCTGGCTCCGCCGTGCCGCCGGGCTGAACGGCAGCAGCGGGCCGAAAACATCCTAACGTTCACGCAGCCGGTGAATTTCCCGCATGACCTCGCGGTGAAACGTCAGCAGCATATCGGCGATGACACCGAACATGAAAATATTGAATCCCACCATGATGAGCAGCAGGGTGAGGATGGTCATCGGGATACGCTCGATGCCGTTCATCCACTCGTACACGACATAGAGCCCCGTCAGTCCTCCGGCGATCAGGATGATGATGCCGATCAGCCCGAAGTAAAACAGGGGATTGTTGATCTTGGCAAGGCGGTAGACCGTCCGGGCAATCTTGAACCCGTCCTTGAAGGGGTGGAGCTTGGTCTCCGTTCCGGGCCGTTTCCCGTATTTGACCGGTACGATAACGGTTTTCTGGTTGTTTCTCACGGCTTCGACGGCAATCTCGGTTTCGATTTCGATTTCGAACCCGCGCTCCGAAAGCTGCATCTGGCGGATTCCAGCCCGGGTAAAGGCCCGGTAGCCCGAGAGGATGTCGTACAGGTACGCCCCGTGGGCGACCTTGAAGAGATAGTTGATGACTTCGTTTCCGAAATGGTTCAGCGCGGTTAAAGCTCCCTTTTCGGGAAATGCGAGCCTGTTGCCGATAACGTGATCCGCACCCTCGAAAAGCGGCTCGAGCATTGCATCGGCGTCGTCGGGATCGTAGGTGCCGTCTCCGTCAAGCATCAGGATATATGGCTGTTCGATCAGCTCAATCGCCTCGATAATGGCTTCGCCCTTCCCCTTTCCGCTCTGGGTGTGGACAACGGCGCCGGCTTCCCGTGCAATTCTGACGGTTGCATCGGTGCTGTTGCCGTCCATGACAAGGATATGCGAAAACCCTTTTTTTCGAAACGTTGTGACAAGGGGGCCGATGGTTGGAGCCTCATTTAATGTGGGAATAAATATGCACACGGCATCCTGGTCGATGGCCATCGCTATAATATATAAAATCCAATCTCATAAGTCCTTCCCATGCACCTCGCGAAAAAAGGGATACGCGTCCTTGGTGTGGCAGAAAGCTTTGCAGGACGGCGGCAGTCGACGCTTGCGGGTGTGGTGATGAGAAAGGATCTTGTCATCGACGGTGTGGCGGCGACAGCAATCACCGTCGGCGGCAACGATGCAACCGATGGCGTTCTCAGGCTTGCATCGCTGCTGGACCGCCGCGATATCAACTGCATTATGCTCAGCGGCTGCGTCATCGCCTGGTATAACATTCTCTCCCCTGACCGGATCGCGGAAAAAACGGGCATCCCCGTCATTGCGGTCACCTATGAGGCTTCCGAGGGCCTTGAGGGCGACATACACCACCATTTTCCCGGTGATGACGAGCGGTTGTGCGCCTACCGCGACCTGGGTGAGCGGACTGAATATTCCCTTTCCACCGGGTACCGCGTCTTCCTGCGGACTGCAGGAATCCCGCCGGAGGAGGGGGCTCTGATTACCGATGCGTTCACCCATGAAGGCAGGATACCGGAACCGATACGGATAGCCCGGCTCGTCGCCCGCGCAGCGATGCAGTACAGCGAAGGGGCCGGCGGGGCTAATGCTCGATACCGCGCCGCTTAAGTTCTTCCGATTTCTTTATCGAGCACGCCTCGCACCGGAACTGCGGTTCGTGATCGTCGGAGCGGTCGTAGTTTTCCGTCCTGACAAGGCGGTAGCCGCGGGCGACGGTGCCGCAATCGACACAGCGTATCTTTTCCCGTACTTCCCACTGGGAGGCGAGCGCCTGCGATGTAAAGATAAAGCGATCCACCCAGAAGAACAACAGCCCGCCGAGCAGATTGGCGATGACCGTCGCGGTGAGGGGATCCATCGAAGCGAGGAGATAGAGGACTCCCGCAAGAATCGGGGTGGATAACTGCCAGCGGATGAGATACAGCCCGTACCGTTTCAGATTTACTTTCATGCTCCCGGGTACTGTCTGCCGGCATGAGGTGAAAAAAGTTGACAACGGGGCACCCGTGTGCC
>JAAEEQ010000172.1 GCA_013415665.1 Methanomicrobiales archaeon | reverse complement strand
CCACGTCCTTGATCCGGATCCCGCCCTCCCGGACTATCCCGGTGCCGAACCGGTTTTTATAGGTGATGATGTACGTGCCGTCGGGGACGGGATCGGCAAGGGAAAACCGCTTCCCCTTGATGCGCCCTTTCGCCCCTTCCGGGCCGATAAGGGCGTCGAGATCCAGGATGCCCCGGGTCGCGTGACCGACAAGGAACGGGAGCGCCTCCGGGGCGATATCGAAATGAAAAGCGCGATCCACGGGATCGAATGTCAGCCAGCCGAACCGCTGCCCGTGCATGATGACCATTTCCGCACGGTCGATGCCGCCGGTTTTGTTCAGGACCATGATCTCCGGGAGTGGTACCTGGCCGAACTGCTCCTGCACCAGCCGGCGTATCAGGTCCCGGTCGGCCGCGAGCGCCGGGCGGATGTCGTAGGGCTGGAGCAGCGGGATGCTCCTGCCTTCCGCCCCGCAGCCGCAGCTCCTGCCGATGAGCGGGACGTTGCAGCGGTCGCACCAGTAGAGGATTTTTTTGACGGCGGGTTCGCGCATTGCTGAGACTATCTTTTGGCGGCGGGAGAGATAATGCAATTGTTTGCGGGTGTATCAGGTCTCGCTCCTCCCGGCTGCCCGGTGCATGCGATCTGCCCGCACGGCCCCGTTGCCTCCCCCTTCGCACTGCTTCGGCAGAGAAACCGGCAAGAGCTCCAGATTATAGAAATACCGTCATTATAAGGCTTAAAACGGAAACAAGTCGTATTTAGGCTCTCGTTGGCCTGCAATCTTGGAAATTATTATATAGAACTACATTCCATTAGTTATAGAGACCTGAATGGTATCTCCACCAGGGTGAGACCTATGGAGGAAAAAACGGAGCAGACAACCCGGAATACAACGGCTGGCCCGGAGCAGGAATCCGGGTTCACCCCGCCGGACGAGGCAGTGACTGGAATTGACGAGCTCCAGCGGTCGTACGACGAACTCAACGATCGTTTCTTACGTCTCGCGGCGGACTTCGAGAATTATAAAAAGCGGGTCGCGCGGGATATCGATGCGCGTGCCTCATCCGCCGTCGAGCAGTTTGCCGTCGAGATTCTCGACATCGTCGACAACCTCGAGCGTGCACTCGCGTCCGACGACGAACGGCTCCGTGAAGGCCTCGAACAGATTCACAAACTCCTGACGTCGATTCTTGAGCGGCGGGGGATTGAACCCCTCTCCTGCATCAATACGCCCTTCGATCCGGTACGGCAGGAAGCGATAGCGTACGTGCCGTCGGAGTGCGAGGAGGGCATCGTGATTGATGAAGTCCGCCGCGGGTACCGGATGCATGACAAAGTTTTACGATGTGCAAAAGTAGCCGTATCACAGGGTAAGAAAAAGGAGGAATGAAAATCATGGCATCAGAGAAAGTGCTGGGAATTGATCTCGGAACCACGAACTCCTGCATGGCGATCATGGAAGGCGGGCGTGCCGCCGTCATCGCCAATGCCGAGGGCGGACGGACGACGCCCTCCGTCGTCGCATTTTCAAAAGACGGGGAGCGCCTCGTCGGCAGTGTCGCGCGGCGGCAGGCGATCACCAATCCCGCACGCACCATCAGCTCCATCAAACGGGACATGGGCACGACGAGGAAGGTCACGATCGACGATAAGGCCTACACCCCGCAGGAAATCTCCGCGATGATCCTGCAGAAGATGAAGCTCGACGCGGAGGCCTACCTCGGCGAAAAGATCAAGAAGGCCGTCATCACGGTGCCGGCCTACTTCAACGACGCACAACGGCAGGCCACGAAGGAGGCCGGCCAGATCGCGGGCCTCGAGGTGCTGCGGATCATCAACGAGCCGACGGCGAGCGCCCTTGCCTACGGCATCGACAAGGAGGAGGACGCGACGGTCCTCGTCTACGATCTCGGCGGCGGGACCTTCGATGTCTCGATCTTGACCCTCGGCGACGGCGTCTTCGAGGTGCAGGCGACCGCGGGCGACAACCACCTCGGCGGCGACGACTTCGACCAGCGCGTCATCGACTGGCTGGTGACAGAGTTCAAGAACCGCGAGGGCATCGACCTGACTAAAGACCTCATCGCCATGCAGCGCCTCAAAGACGCCGCGGAAAACGCGAAGAAGGAGCTCTCGACGCTGCAGAAGACGAACATCAACCTGCCCTACATCACCACCGATTCGAGCGGCCCGAAGTTCCTCGACATCGACTTAACAAGGGCGAAGTTCGAGCAGCTGATCGGCGATCTCGTCGAGCGGACCATCGGGCCTGTGAAGCAGGCCCTCTCCGACGCGAAGATCACCCCCGAAAAAATCGACCACGTGCTGCTGGTCGGCGGGTCCATCCGGGTGCCGCTGGTGCAGGAGCGGGTCAAGGCGATCCTGAAAAAGGACCCCGACCAGGGCATCAATCCCGACGAGTGCGTCGCCATCGGCGCCGCCATCCAGGCGGGCGTCTTAACCGGCGAGGCAAAGGACGTCGTCCTGCTTGACGTCACGCCGCTGACGCTTTCCATCGAGACCCTCGGCGGCATCGCCACCAAGCTCATCGAGCGGAACACCACCATCCCGACCCGGAAAAGCCAGATCTTTTCCAC
>JAAEEQ010000058.1 GCA_013415665.1 Methanomicrobiales archaeon | reverse complement strand
AAAGACGATCCGGCTCTATCGCGACCTGTACAAAGTCCCACAGGAGACCATCGACCGTTTCGACGATCCGATGGAGATCGTGCGGTATTTCAGCCAGGAGTACGAACGCGTGATGCGCCGGTGCGGACTGTCCATCGACTGGCGGAGGCGCTTTACAACGGTTGATCCCCAGTACAGCAAATTCATTGAATGGCAGTACCTGCACCTGCACGAGCAGAACAGGGTAGTCCGCGGGGCACACCCCGTCAAGTACTGCCCGCAGTGCGACAATCCCGTCGGGGACCACGATCTCCTTGAAGGCGACAAGGCCGAAATCATCAAATTCGTGCTCGTCATGTTTTCGTGGGGCGACTACAAACTGCCCTGTGCGACCCTGCGCCCCGAAACGACATATGGCGTCACCAACCTCTGGGTGAACCCCGATGTCAGGTACGTCAAGGTCAGGGTGGACGGCCAGAAATGGATCCTCTCGAAGGAGGCGGCAGAAAAAATCGGCCTTCAGGACCACGAGCTTGTCATTGAAGATACTATTCCCGGCACGGATCTTATCGACCAGACGGTTTCCCACCCTCTCTCCGGCGATATCCCCGTTCTTCCTGCCACCTTCGTCGATCCGGACATGGCAACGGGCATCGTGATGAGCGTGCCCGCCCATGCACCCTTTGATTATATCGCGTTAAAAGACCTCCAGTCCGCAGGAAAGTATACCGGTGTCACGCCGGTGCCCCTGATTTCCGTCGAGGGATACGGGCGGCTTCCGGCACAGGATGCCGTCGAGAGAGCAGGGATTAAAAACCAGAACGATCCCGCAATGGAGGTGCTGACGCAGGAAGTCTATAACGCCGAATTTTCACGGGGCCGCATGCTTCCCGAATACGGCGGTAAATCGGTACGCGAGGCCCGCGACGAAATGTCGGCCATCATGGTCGAACGGTTCGGATCGACGGTCATGTACGACTTCGACTCCCGGTCGGTTGTCTGCCGGTGCGGAAGCAGGGTGTATGTCAGGATCCTGCATGACCAGTGGTTCCTCCAGTACAGCGATCCCGAGTGGAAAGAATCCGTCCATGATCAGCTGACGCAGATATCGCTCGTGCCTCCCGAAGTCAGGGCAGAGTTCGACCGCACCATCGACTGGCTGAAGGACTGGGCATGCACGCGGAGAATCGGCCTCGGGACCCGGCTCCCGTGGGACAGGGAATGGCTTGTCGAGCCGCTCTCCGATTCAACCATGTACATGGCGTACTATACCATCGCCCACCGCCTCAAGGAGATCGATCCGGCGCTCTTAACCCCGGAGGTCTTCGATTATATCTTCACCGGCACCGGCACGCCGGCGACGCTTGCTCCCCGGCAGCTTGAGGAGCTCCGGAGCGAGTTCCTGTACTGGTACCCCTACGACTACCGGTTTTCAGCCAAGGATCTCATCTCCAACCACCTTACGTTCCAGCTCTTCCACCATGCAACCCTGTTCCCGGGAGAACTGCAGCCTGAGGGCATGGTCATTTTCGGAATGGGGCTCCTCGACGGGGCGAAGATGTCCTCGAGCAAAGGTAACGTGGTTCTGCTCGAAGATGCGATCGACGAATTCGGTGCCGATACGGTACGGATGTTCCTTGTCGGGAGTGCCGAGCCGTGGCAGGACTTCGACTGGAGAAATGAATTCGTCACCGCAACAACGAAGCAGATCGACCGGTTTTACAACACCGTTTCCGAGGGAAGGGCTGCCGAAGGGAGCTATCCTATCGACCGCTGGCTGATGAGCCGGCTGCAAAAAAGGATTGCGGCGACGAATGAAGCGCTCTCCTCGTTCCAGACCCGTCAGGCACTGCAGGAGGCGTATTTCGGTGTCGAGGCCGATTTGAAGTGGTACCGGCGCCGCCTGCCCGTGGACATCAGGGGATCGGCAGTCTTAAAGGAGTTTTGCGACGTCTGGATCCGGATGCTGGCGCCGTTCATTCCCTTTACCTGTGCGACGCTCTGGGCCGGAAGAAGCGGCGAGGAAGATGTCGCTTTCGCTCCTTTCCCCGCTCCCGATGCACGGTTCATGGACGAGGAGATCGAGCTCGCCGAGGAGCTGCTGGCCCGCACGGTCGAGGACATCGAATCCATTATGAAGCTGATCCAGATCGTCCCGTCGGGCATCACGCTTTTCGTGGCACCGGCCTGGAAATGGGATGTCTTTACCGTCATCGCAGCCGCGGACGACAAAAAGCAGGTCATCCGGGAGATCATGAAGGACGAAGCCATGAAAAAGCGCGGCAAGGCCGCAACCGATGCGGCGAAGCAGATAACAACGCTGATTCACCGCCTGCCGCCTCAGCTTGTCAATACCCTGGCAAGTTCGCGATCCGACGAACCGGCCGTTTTCAACGAGGCACGGGAGTTTCTTGAACGGGAATTCGGTGTTCCGGTCACCATCGTATCCGCCGAGGAAAGTTCGCACCCCAAGGCATCCGCAGCGCTTCCCTTCAAACCAGCGATTGTCATCGAGTGAGTTTCCGGTCACTCGTTTTCAATCGCTTTTTTCACTTTCTTTGCGCGCTCTTTTGCAGTGAACCCGGTCACATACTCGAGGTATTGGCGGAAGCGCTTGTTCGTGTCGAGTATGACGGCATCGTCATCAACGGTCAGGTCCGATTCGGTATCAACCACGAGCGTCTTTCCGCCGCTTCCCGTACAGACGTCGAGGCGGCGAAGCGCCCCGAAGGTGATCACGTAATGCCCCCCAGATTCACGCGGCGTTGTTCCGAAGAATTGTTCGAGCCCTTCCACCATGCGTTTCTCAAAATCTTTGGTATGTCCCCGCTTGATCGGATATTCTTGCATACTATTTTTTGGGATGATGGTATATGTTAATCTAATGCGAGTTTTGTGATGTGATCACGTGGAAGATATAAAGATCATTTCAAAACCGCTGAGCGGAAGCGGAAAAATCGTATTGATCGGTTTTCCCGGCAGCGGGCTTGTCGGCAGTATTGCACTGCAGTACATCGTTGATCAACTCGGATTCGAGCATATCGGCAATGTGACGAGTAAATACTTCCCGCCTCTCGCCATTATGGCAAAAGGCGTCATCAACGTCCCCGTACGGTTTTATGAACGCGAGCATTTCCTGGCTATCGTCGCCGACATTCCCATCCATCCGGCAATCTGCTACGAGGTTGCCAACGGCATTATCGAATGGCTTTCCGGCTTTTCAATCCGGGAAGTCGTCACCATTGCGGGCATTATCACCAATGAACCCGAAAAACGCGTCTTCGGGGTGGCAACAACCGAGGATTCGCTCAAACCGATCGAGGACAAGACGATTATCCTTCCGATGGGGAGCATTTCCGGCATTGCAGGCAGCATCCTCACGGAATGCAAGGTCCGGGACATATCCGCCGTCGGGCTCCTCGGCGAGACGGTGAATACACCGGATCCACGGGCCGCGGCATCAACGGTTGCCGTTCTCAACAGCATGTACGACCTGAATGTCTCAATCGACGAGCTGATCGAACAGGCAACAGAGATTGAGGCGGCCATGGCAAAGATGGCGGAACAGGTGCAGCAGACCGAACAACTGCCGAAGAAAGAGCAGTTGCCGATGTACGGGTGATAGCGATGAAATGCATTGCATTGACAGGAATTGCGCCGGCGATTATCTCGGAGATAAAACACGGCAAGCCCCGCACGCTCGAACTCCAGAGTGCCCACAATCTCATCACCCTCACCGAGGCGAAGCCCGGCGAGTGCATATTCATGACATCCGTGGACCTTGACGACCTCTCCCCGGGTGACTCGGGAATCCTCGTCCAGGTCATCTCCCTGACCATCAACATGAAGCGGCTCGTCGAGTTCATCAATCCGCTCTATTACGAAGAGCGCGAACGCATGTCGGCCCGGATTCAGGTAAAGTATACGGACAGCACGCTCGCAAAAAGTGTCGAGGGGAAGGGATGGGGAGAAGCGACCATTGTGGAAGTGGTCAAGGCGTCCTGCTACCATGCAGGATAATCAGGAATCATTTTTCGGAGTTGGAAACGGCGGCTCCGGGTGAAGGGTTATATCCCTGCCCCGCCAATACTGTTTTCCCGCATACAGGGACCTGTGGCTTAGCCAGGATATAGCGCCGGGCTTCTAACCCGGATGCCGGGGGTTCGAATCCCTCCAGGTCCGTAATTCACTATTTATAAATAGGATTTCGCCGAATGTGTCCGAAGGAATGGATAATTCCGCCATATCCGAAAATGCAGCGGCCGGGCTCGCCATTATCGCTACGGTGGTCTTTGCAACCGTCATATTCTCCATTCTCTCGGGCCTCTTTTCCGGGACTGAAAGCCTGGTCGAAAAATCCTCGTTCGATGTCAATGTGGTGCTGGGGATGGGAGCCGACGGCAACCTGGATGTCCCCGTCATCAGGCTCTCGTATGAGAAGGGAGCACCCCTCCCGGTGAACCGGACCGCAATCACCTTAATCGACCCGAACAGGAAATCGCACCGGGTACAGGCGGGTGTTCTCGTCGACGGGATCATTGAGCGCGGCGACGTGTGGTACATCTTTTACTACGACCACGAGGAGCCGGGCGCGAGCGATTACTGGTACACCGATGAGCCGGAGATGGTCTTTTCAACCGCCTACCATTCCGGCGTGGAACCGTTCATGCCGCCCGGAACATGGAGGTTGGTCCTTGAAGATCTCCAGAACCGCGAACGCCTCATCGACCTTTCGCTCGATCTGTAAAAAGATTATTTTATCCGGGTGCCGGGTTTAACCGGGCGGAGGGGGACGAGGAGGGACGCATCCTCGCCGGCGGCAAGAATCATGCCGTTGCTTTCGACACCGAAGATCTTTGCGGGCTTCAGGTTTGCAAGAAGCACGACGTCCTGCCCGACAAGGTCATGCGGGGCGTACCATTGTGCGATACCGCTCACTACCTGACGGTGCTCGTCGCCGAGATCCACGATCAGGCGGAGGAGTTTTTCCGATCCCGGTACTGGTTCGGCCGATAGTACCCGGGCAATTCTCAAATCCAGTCGTGCAAATTCGTCAATAGAGATAATTTCAAGCTGTTTTTCTTTCATTTTGGCCTCTTCAACCCGTTTTTTCAGCACCGCATCAAGTGCAGCAACACGATCGTCCTCGATTTTCTCAAAAAGAATGGCAGGCTCCGGTAATCCTGCACCGAACTCCCCGCTCAAACCCTCGCTGACGACATGGTCAGAAACGGCGTCGGTATACCCCAGCAGTTCCCAGGCCTTCTGGGCTTTTTCGGGCAGGACCGGCTCGAAGAGGAGGGAAAGCGCCTTCACCAGCTGGAGGCAGTTCCGGATCACCTGCGACGCGCCGGCAGGATCCTCGCGCATCATCCGCCACGGCGCCTGCGTCTGGATGTAGGTATTGCCGTACGAGGCAAGGGCCATCATCGCATCGACGGCACCCTTGAACTCGTAACTCTTCACTGCAGCGTCCACATCGCGTATTGCCGCGGCGATTGTCTCGAGAACGGCTGTATCCGCCTCCCCCTCCGGAATGCCGCCGCATTTTTTGTATGCGAAATGGGTGGTGCGGTAGATGAAGTTGCCGAGGGTGTCGACAAGCTCGTTGTTGACGCGCTCTGCAAACACCTTCCACGAGAAATTCAGTTCTTTTGTATGGCTGGTGTACGAGAGCAGATAATACCGGAGATAGTCGGGGCAGAGCCCCTGATCCAGATAATCGTCATTGGTCCAGACAACATAGCCGCGGGTCTTGGAAAATGTCTTGTCGTCGATCTTGACCATCCCGCTCGCAACGACCGCGTCCGGCAGGCCGTACCCCGCCCCTTTGAGAAGGGAAGGCCAGAAAACGCAGTGGTGATAGATGATATCCTGCCCGATGAAGTGGATTACCTTTCCGTCACCGCACCATAACCGGGTCCAGTCGCCGCCCGTGGCGGTCATGTATTCTTCCGTAAAGGAGATGTACCCGATGGGCGCATCGACCCAGACATAGACCACCAGATCATCACGGCCCGGGAACCTGACCCCCCAGTCAAGCGTCCGGGTGATGCACCAGTCGTGGAGCCCCTCTTTTACCCACCCGAGGCCGTAATTCCGGGCGTTGGATGTACCGCCGAGACCCGGCAGGTACTGCTCGAGGAACGGGGAGAAATTACCCAGGCGGAAGAAAAAATGCTCCTGATCCCGGAATTCCGCCCTCCCTCCGCAGATCTTGCAGACCGGTTTGAGCAGTTCGCCGGGCTCGAGGTGTTTGCCGCACCCCTGATCGCATTCGTCCCCCCGTGCCATCATGCCGCAGTGGGGGCAGACGCCTTCCACATACCGGTCGGGGAGGAACCGCTCGCATTGGGGGCAGTAGCTCTGGCTGATGGTTTTCGCGTACACATGCCCGTTGTCGATCAGCCTCTGGACAATGGAGCGTGTTCTGGCATGGTTGGTGGGGTTGTCCGTCATGCCGAAGTGATCGAAGCAGATGTGCATCCTCTGGAAGGTGGTATCGAAGTGGTGATGGTAGCGTTCACTCATCTCCCGCGGTGTTATGGACTGCTGTTCTGCGCTGATTACGATGGGGGTGCCATGGTTATCCGAACCGCAGATGAAGACCACCTGCTCGCCCGATCGCCGCAGGTACCGGACATAAAAATCGGCGGGGATATAGGTCCTCAAATGCCCGATATGGCACGGACCGTTCGTATATGGGAGCCCGCAGGTCACCAGTGTCGGTGTCTCGCTCATCCCTATGCTTTTTGCCGTTGCTGGTATAAATATATAAATACCCATGAAAAAACAGGTGGAAGTCGCAATCCGGGGGCTGGGTGCCGACTTCAGGGAGCCCCGGGCACCGGAACTTGCAGAATGGGTCCGCAGCCAGCGTGGAAAAACATGCGATATTCTCTCGTACTATATCGAACAGACGTTAAAACCGCAGACAGAGGTCGATACGCCCGCAGCAGGCGGAACCTGGTACGGGGAGCGCTGGAAGGAGAGTATCGGCGGGATTGAAAACGGCCTGCTTACCGCCGAACCGCACGGCGATGCCGCAGCAGTCACCGCAGATGCCGGGCGCATGCAGGCGGTGAGAAAAGGAGCCTGGGCTTCGGCACCGCCGCCGTCGGCACTCTATATCGGGGATGCCTATTACGACGATGCTGATGAATGTTCTGCTGCACTGGCAGGCTGCTACCGGCAGCTGATGCGGGCGATGCGGGACGAGGGCGTCCGCGGCCATGTCTTCATCGCCGATGCATTTGATGACGTCGAACTCGAGGTGCTCGCCGGCGGAAAGACCCTTTTCTGTTCGTTTTCACGCGATCCAGGCGTTCATATGGCGATACTGGAACACCAGACGACACTGGCGGTGCCTTCCCGCGATGCAGCCATGGCGATATCCCTCGGCAATGAGTATGAGATCCGCAGGATCATCCTCGTCGATGCGGATAGCCACGGACTTGCGCTCTGTGCGGACAACTTCGATCCCGATGAGATCATCGCCGGCGGATACTGCAGGAGCGCCTGTGATGCCTACTGGAAATCAGTAAAGGCATCCGCCCGGATTGTTCTCGATAGCTGACCTGCACGATACAACTATTTTTATATTAATTTTAATATAATTCTCCGGGGGGAGGACTGATGGAGAATCTTCTGGCTGAAATTGGTTTTTCGGTGTTTCCGAAACGGCATACGTGCGATGGGGAGAATATCTCTCCTGAAATCAGGATATCGCGGCTCGATGCACCGTATCTCGCGATAATCCTCACCGATCCGGGCGAAGGCGGCGGGAAGTACCACTGGCTGATCTGGAATATCAGGGAAACGGAAGTAATACCGGAGGGCATCCCGAAAGAGAAGATCGTGCAGGCGCCGATCACTGCCGTCCAGGGAACGAACAGTTTCGGAAAAATCGGTTACAGCGGGCCCTGCCTGCCGCAGGGCGCGGCACATGAGTATTATTTCAATGTATACAGCCTTGACGCCCTGCTTGAACTGCCGCCGGGCGCCTCCCATGACGAGCTGATGGACGCGATGGAAGGGCACATGATCCAGTACAGCGGTTTTGCCATGGCGACGTACCGGAAAGAGTGAGCGGCGGGAAATTCCTTTTTTCCATGTTCCGGGCGCCGCGAACGAGCGGAAAGGCAGGAAGCCGGGGCGGGCACCTGCCGGCAGGGCATTACTCGCAGGACTCGAGCGCCTCGGCGACACGCACCAGGTCGTCAAAATGGCGGGTGCGTTTTAAGAGAAAGAACTTAACCTTGTCGAAAAACGTGAACGGGAAGGTGCCTCCTGCCGCCGGGGGATGGCCGCCCCCGTCATACGCCCGGGCGATGAGGTGGCTGACCGGCGGCACCGAACGGATTGAGAAGCGCCCGTTGTCGGAGACGATGACTTCGATATCCGTGTCCAGCCGTTCGCGTATCGTATGAGCCGTTTCGCTGGGGTAGCCGTAGAGCGGCGCGAATGCGATGCGGTATTTCGTTCCCAGCACCGTCGTGTGCCGGATACTGTGCTCGATCTGCTCCTCCATCTCTGCTACGATTGCGGCATACGCCGCTTCAATGGCGGTATCCGAGAAAACGCCCCGCACCAGTGCGTCCCTGACATAGTCGCGGTGCTCCTTGCGCATCACCACCTGCCCGAGCACTTTCGAGCGCGGATCTGCGTGTTTCCAGAGGTCATAATCGCACACCACCTGCGCCACCTCGAAAGCGGTTTCATCGCCGGGCATCAGCTCCCTCGCAACGATGCCGGTCGCACAGGTTGCCGTATCCAGCGAGAGCGAAACCCCGGCGGCTTTCACGGAAGCGATCTCCTCCCCGGTCCACCGGTGGTGATCGCGCCATTCGATCCGCCACCCGTTCGATTTCGCCTTTTTGATCTTTTCAACGCTTCCCCGCTGAAATCCCAGATCCGAAATGGAGAGCAGGTCTCCGCGGCCGGGGCTGCCGGCGACGGCATCGAGCATGGCCGGGAATTTTCCCACGGAGCAGAACAGGGTAAACACTCCTTCCTGCCCGAACCGCCTGCGGTGGACCGCATCGCTTCCCGCCGCATCGAGATCGTTGTGCGTCAGGTGCACGACATGCTGGTTTCTCGACGACAGGGCCTTCATCAGGTTGCCGTTGGTATCGCTCCCCATGGTACCGGATATATCGGCGTGCACCTCCATAAAAGGGGTGGCAGGGGAGGCTGTGCGGACGCTCAAAAGCCGGGTCCCGGGCTCGCGAAAAGATTCCGGCGGCACCCTTGTGCGGCAATTTCTGCGGTATGTGAAGGGGGCGGCAGCCAAAAACGGCAGGTCTTCCACGTTTCGGCCGGGAGCATTCCGGAAAAAAGCAAATCCTTTATTACGAAGCGTTGCGTATACTGATATCCAACGCCCCTGTAGCTCAGTCTGGGAGAGCGCCAGACTGAAGATCTGGTTGTCCCCGGTTCAAATCCGGGCGGGGGCATAAAGAACCTATTTTCTTATCCCTTTTTTGAAACAAAGTAATATTCGGGCATTTTTAGATCTCAAATCTCCGATATATATTTATATGTCACTTCGAAAGATAGTATCCTATGGCACGGATCAAAGCGCCATCCTGCTCAAACCCGAAGTGTTCAGATGTAACTATGCTTCGCGCATATGTCCGACCCGCATGTGATGATGGCCAGCAACGATTACATGCAATCGG
>JAAEEQ010000057.1 GCA_013415665.1 Methanomicrobiales archaeon | reverse complement strand
CCTTCATCGCCAACGGCTTTGTCTACCGCGGCATCGGGAGGGGCGACAAGAACAGCCACCCCCTTTCCTGATTTTTTAATAGAGCAGGTTTACGGCACTGATTTTGCCGGGCGTCGTCCGGACGACGGTCAGGGACGCACCCCGCGGCGGGCGTACCGTGACCCGGAACCGCTGGTTTTCGGCAAGCACCTCCTCGGGATTGGCGATGACCGTGAACTGCTCGCCGGTTTCGAGAATGAGGTCCCCGGAGGCCGATGCCGGCCTGATGTCGATGATCCGCCACTGCCCGTCCGCCGGGCTGGTGTCGGCAAGGTAGAGCGGCCCGGCACGCGTCAGAAGATACACCTCCTCGCCCGTCGACCACTCCACCGTCATCCCCGAACAGTCCACCGGGGTATTGCCGGCGGTGAGGCCGATCGTGAACCGCACCATGTCCACCCGGTACACGGAGCCGAACAGCCTCCCGATGCCGTAGACGTCGCCGATGATCTCGATGCCCGACGACGCCTCGGTCATGCCCGTCTGGATCACCTCTTCGCTTTTCTGGATGGAAAAAAAGCCGGCTCCCAGTATCGCATACGAAAAAACGGCAGCAACAACAAGAAACGATATCAGCACGATACCCGCTTCGAGCCCGGTGAATGCCTCGCCGGCGTCCATGCCCCGTCTCATTGCCGCCACCTCCGGAATGAAGGATGGGCATGCGCCGTTCTTAACGGTTGTTATCGGCATCGGCCGGAAAGCCGGGCTTATTCAGCCACGACTTTCCCAATCGCGTCGACGTACTGCTGGTACAGCCCGAGGTCGCCCGCGGCAAGCGCCCGTTGCGCCCGGTCGTAGAGGTCGGCGATCCGCTCGAGCTTTTCCCGGTCGGTCTCACTGATCGGCGGCACCGCGTCGCCGCCGGGCGGCTCCGCTCCCGCCCCGCTCCCGAAGATCACCTCGAGCGCCTCGGCAAGCGTCTCCTGCATCGTGAGCCGGTCGTCATACGCCACGATCACCCGCTGCAGCTGCGGGAGGGTGCCTTTTTCGGTCGCCTCGAGGTAGAGCGGCTCGACATAGAGGATGGAGCTCTGGATGGGGATAACGAGGGTGTTGCCCCGAAGCACGCGGGACCCCGACTGGGACCAGAGCGTGATCAGCTGGGATATGTCCGTGTCCTGGTCGATCCGCGCCTCGATCTGCAGCGGACCATAGGTCAGCTCCTGCTTGGAGAACTGATAGACGATCAGCTCGCCGTAGTGCGGGCGGTCCGACCGTGCCGCCATCCACCCGATCATGTTCTCCTTGTTTCTCGGGGTGAACGGCAGCATGAGGATGAACTCCTCCGCTTCCTCGCCGGGGAGTTTCATGATGACGTAATACGGCTCCATCCGCTGCCGGGATCCCCGGTACACCTCTTCGGGGATCACCCACGCGTCCTCCTGGTTGTAAAAGACGCGGGGGTCCTTCATGTGGTAGACGGCGTAGAGGTTCGCCTGTATCTCGAACAGCCCCTGCGGGTACCGGATATGGCCGGCGAGCTCTTCCGGCATTGCCGAAAACGGCAGGAAGAGATCGGGGAATATCGCCTGGTACGTCCGGATGACCGGGTCGGACGGGTCGATGACATAGTAGCGGATATCCCCGTTGTATGCGTCGACAACGACCTTGACACTGTTTCTTACGTAATTGAGCGTCTCGCCCCCGCCGGTGTAGACGGGCTCGGAGTAGGGGTACCGGTCGGACGCGGTGTACGCGTCGCCGATCCAGTAGAGCTTCCCGTCGGCGATGACGACATACGGGTCGGCATCGTAGGTCAGAAACGGTGCGATGGTCGCCACACGGTCGCTGATCTCCCGGTGCAGCAGGATCCGGCTCTCCGGTTCGAGGGAGCCCGACACCAGCAGCTCGACAGAACCGAACCGGATCGCGTAGACGAGGCGGGCAAGGCTCCCCGAAAGCGAAACGCCCCCGGTGCCGGAATAGCTTGCATAGATGTTCTGCTCGCCGGCAGGGTAGTCGAGCTCGTCGGTGGCGGTGCGCACGACGGCATAGTCGCCGGTCAGCTCCCCGTAGTAGATCCGCGGCTCGTCAAGCGCAAGATACGGCGAGGCCGGCGGGATGTCCCGGATATAGAATTCCGGCAGCCCTTCGCCCGTCACCGCGTCCACCGGGTTCATCACCACGCCAAACCCGTGGGTGTAGACGAGGTGGCGGTTGACCCACGTCTGGGCCTGCAGGGGGAGGTTGTCGCTGTTCATCTCCCGTGCCGAGACCAGCACCTCGCGGGTCCTGCCCGCTATGGCGTACCGGTCGACGTCCACGTCGTTGAACGCGTAATAGGTCCGGAACAGCTGCAGCTGTTCGTAGGTGGTTTTTAAAGGCCGCCAGTCCCAGAGCCGGATGTTTTCGACGGTGGCGCTGTTGGCTTCGATATCCTCCGCTGAAAGCGAATAATTGACAAAGAAAAGCTGTTCCCGGGCTGAATCAAGCCCATACGCCGCGAGCGTGCTGTTGATGTTGTTTTCGAGATACGGCCGCTCGAGGTTGGACTCGTCCGGCTCGACGACGAGCGCCTGCATGACGCCGCCGGCGATGAGCCCGATGACGGCGACCGCCACGAACGCGCCGATGCCGTAGGTGATCACCTCGACGCGGCGGTACTTTTCGTTGACCAAAAACCCGATCCCGATGACGGCCGAAACAAGGGCAAGGATCGAGAGGGCGGGAAGGGTGACGTGAACGTCGGTATAGCCTGCCCCGAAGACGACGCCCGTGGTTGCATAGACGAGGTTAAAGCGGGCGAACCACACCCGGACGGCAAGGGCGACGAAGAGCAGGAAGAGCAGGCCGTTGAGCTGGGGAAGGAACCGGGAGATATACCGCGGCCAGTCGAAGATGCCCTCGCTCTCGATATCCGCCCGCCCGAACCGGTTCATGCGGATCACCAGCCCCACGGTCTGGAGCGCCGCTGCCAGTGCGGCAAGCACCACCGAGAGGACGAGCAGCAGGATGGCGGCGTCGATGACGAGCACGTAGAACGGCAGGGAAAAGACAAAGAATCCCACATCAAGCCCGAAGAGCGGATCGGCGACGGAAAACGGCGCCTGGTGCAGGAAGCGCAGCACCGTCTCCCACGCCCCCGCAAAACCGAAGCCGGAAAGAAGCCCGATAAAGCCGGCGGCCAGGGCCAGCGGCGCGAGACGGGAACGGTCGACGGGGTTCGGGTGAGCGGCCCGGCGCGCTGCAAAGGCGGCGTTGCCGAAGAGAACCCCGAAAAAGATTACAAATCCGATGAGCCAGAGCAGGATCCGTGCCCCGAGGATGGCTGTAAAGACAGCAGGATACCCGACGGCAGAAAACCAGTACCAGTCGGCGAGGAGCGCTATCCCCGCCGTGATGCCGATGATGAGCAGCACGAGCAGGACGACGGCGATGCCGGGGAGCGAGGAGCGTTTCATGGCGGTTCCCGTAACCGATCTGATAGGCACGAACCGTTAAAAAGGATTGGGAAAATCCGCCGGTGCCGCGGGTCCCCCGGGATTGCCTCGCGGTCAGATGGTGATCTCCATGACCTTGGAGTTCTCGATCCGCCGGTACGTCCCGGCGATATCGTGCGGGTGCTCGCGGATGTAGGCCTCCATCTCGCGGTAGGTATTGTATTTTTCAACGTAGGAGTTGTATTTCCCGATGAGCTGGCTGTAGCGGGCATAATCGGCGTCCCACTCGTCTTTCGATTCGTAGGTGCCGTACTGCAGGCGCGAGGCGAGGCTGTCGATCTCGCCCTTCCACGCATCCATCTGGTCCGCCATGAACACGAGCCGGTCGCGAATTTTATTGTAGCTGTCGGTGATGAAGCAGAGGTAGTTGACCCGGTCGAACCGTTTGTCCCCGTCGCCGATGGGCAGCACCCTCGCTTCCGCATCGGCGAACCGGTCCGGGTAGAGGCCGATGTAGGTCGGCGCCGTGGTCTCGATGAAGAAGTATTTCCCGTTCGCAGCGGTTGCAAAGACCCGGAACGGCGGGTTTCCGGAAGGGGTTATCCTGATGCCGGCAGCGGCATGGCGCTCGCCGGGAAAGATGATGAGGGCGACGTCATACCCTTCGTGCGCGAGCATCCCGAGGAGCAGCAGGCTCTTTTCGTCGCAGTCCCCCGTTTCGGCAGCGATGACGCCCACCGGGTACCGGGGCAGCGGCGGGGCCTGTGCATCGTAGGGGATCTGCTGGACGAAGGTGATGATCAGCTCGAGGTATTCCTGGTCGCTTAAGGGCTGCGCGTACCGGAGGTGCTGAAACGGCGCCATGAGATCGTCGAAGAATGCCTGCATGGCCGGATCGTCGATGTATCCGGCATAATACGCCCTGATGGCGGCATCGTCGTCCCATGACGCCCCGGCCGGCCAGGCGCCGCCGGCCAGTGCCGCGCCGCAGCGGATCGATTCGTTCACCCGGACCGAGATCGCGAGAACGTCGTCTTCGAAGCGGGTCGAAAACGCATGCTCCGTGTACGCGGGCGTGGCGGCAGGGCAGGGCACGATGCCCGCAGGCACCGGCGTTGGGGCGGGGATTTGCGGAGACGCTCCCCCCGCGGCAGTGGTTGCCGCCGGTGCCGGGCCATCCGCGGGAAGACCCGGGGGCCCTGCGGCATCGGTGCAGCCTGCGGCGAGAAGGGCGCAGAAAAGCAGCAGTGCAGCAGGGATAGCCGCCTGCACCGGGCATACCCGTGACGGAGCCATGCCAGAAGGTGGCACCCTGCAGGCGATGAAGGCTTGTATCAGGGAACCGGGGCATGCCCGGACCTGCTGTTCGCCGGCATGCGGTGCGCCTCCGACCGCTGGTTTTATTGCGGCGCATTTCGATTCCCTCCCATGGTGGGTGCACATGGCCGGTGACGAGGATCTGCGGCAGCGGGCGCGAAAGATCGCCGAGAAAAAAGCCAAGTTTACGACGCATCTCGTCGTCTATATCGCGGTGAACGTCTTTTTGATAGCACTCTGGTGGGTGACGGAGGGTCCGGGGGCTTTTCCGTGGTTCGTGATCCCGCTCTTCGGGTGGGGTATCGGCCTTGCCGCCCACGGCATCGGCGTGTACCGGGGCGAGTCCTACGTCGAGGAACAGGCGGAACGGGAGTACCGGCGCTTAAAAGAGAAGGAGGGCAGGTAAACCCGCACGGTTCCAGCGGTTCACCCGACGGGCGCGTAGATGACGGTCAGGATCTCCTCGGGCGGCACCTCGCGGGGATCGTTGAGGTACTCCTCGCGCATCGGCCCCGTGATGCGAAGGCCCCGCTCCTGCAGCCAGGCAAAGAGCCGCAGGTACGTCGGCTCGCACGCCTCGTAGGGGCCTTTGTGCACCGTGCGGGCCATCCTCCCGCCGGGAAGCGTGTAGACCCGCATCCCGGGCCCGGGCTCGGTCCCCTCCGGCACAGGAAAGGCCACCTCAACGTCGGCGGTGCCCGCTGCATCGGCCTGCATCGCCTCCTCGGGAGAGTTCTCATGCATCACAAAGACCGGCGGCCCGGTGATGGGGATGCCCCTTCCCATCGCGTACTCGGCAAGAGGACAGAGAAGTTCCGCGATAAGCCGGTAGTGGCCGGTTCTCCGGATCCCGAGCACGGTCCGGTCCGGGACATCGACAATCGTTATGTCTTCCATGGCAGTTCATCCGAAGGTATCGCCGGGCTGCCATAAACCTTCGCCCCGCAAAGCGGAAGTGGGAGGCCCACCTGCAGCCTTACCGTTTGCAGGTGCCGCGTTCGAGCGCTCCTTTCGCCCGGAAGAACACCGGCAGGGCCATCAGTTGCATCAGCACCGCATACGCGACCGCCAGACGGACATCCAGCATATACGCCCACCCGATCACGACGCTGCCGGTAAACCAGGCAACACCGTAGACGGTGTTGAAGATGCCGTATGCCCGGCCCCGTTTTGATATGCAGGTAAAATCCGCTATCGCGGCCCGGAGCACCGTTTCCTGGATCCCCATCACCGCCCCCCAGAGCACGGCGGCGGCAACCGCCCCGGCATAGGCCGTGCCGAACGCGAGTACGGGGATCGCAGCGCCACAGACCGGGATGGCGAGGAGCACGATGAGGCCGTGGCTATCGTAGAGCCTGCCGGCCGCGAGCGCGACGATGCCGTCGACGGCCATCGCGACCGCGTACAGGAGGGGGATCTCCGCATCGGGAACGATGCCCGCTGCGCTGAAGTGGTAGGCGAGAAGGGGGAACGCCGCAAATCCCGCCATGACCAGCGCCGTGAACACGCCGTACGGGATCAACGCCTGCACGGGCACCGGGGATTCGTCCGGCCGCACGATCGCTTCCGCCCCTGCAGGGTCCGGGATGCGCACCCGTACGTATGCGAGCAGGGCCAGGAGCACCACAAACGGTACGGCAAGCAGGAGAAATCCCGTCCGGTAATCGCCCCGGGCGAGATAGGCCGCGGTAAAGACGAGGGGGCCGACGACCGCCCCCGCCTGGTCGAGCGCCTCATGCAGCCCGAAGCCCCATCCCCGGCCGATGCCCGCGGTCAGGTTGCCGAGGATCGCGTCCTTTGCCGGCGCACGGATCCCCTTGCCCGTCCGCTCGGCAAGGAAGAGGAGCGCGGCAATCTCCCACGATCCCGCGAAGGCGAGGAGCGGGACGGCCGCGAGCATGCCGTACCCGATGAAGGTGAGCGCCCAGTAGTGCCGGGTCGTGTCGGCAAGGTAGCCCGAGACGAGGCGCAGCGCATACCCCAGAAACTCTCCCAGCCCCGCGACGATCCCGACGGCCAGCGCGGTTCCCCCGAGCAGGTAGAGGTACGGCCCGGTAACGCTCCGTGCGCCCTCGTAGATGACGTCGCCGCACATGGCGACGATCCCGAAGAGGAGGACCGCGAGGTACGCCGTCCGCCGGTCAAGGCTGCCCGCTGTTTTCAAAACCAGGTCACCTCCAAACGCTGAAATGGCCCCGCCACGCGAAAGGTCTTCTGCTTCGCTCCCGCAGGCCGGAAGGTGGGAAACGAGACGCCGCAGCGCATTTCCGGGCACCGGATGGTGCCATTTCAGCCCAGAAGCGCGATGACCACCGCTCCCGCGAGCATGCAGGCGCTCCCGGCAATCCTCCGGAGCGCATCTCCTTCCCCGAGGAGCAGGATGCCGAACACCACCGAGATGACGATGCTCAGGCGCTTGACGGAGATGACGTACGGCACGATGGCGAGAGTGTAGGCGAGATTGATGCTGAAAGCTTCGATGGCAAGGACGACGCTCACTGCAAGAAGCGCTGCGGCGGGGAAAGGCCCTGCCGGCCGGATCGCATGGGGGGATCGTGCGAGTGACAGCACCGAAAACGCCACGCCGAGCAGTAAAAAGACCATCCCTGACCCGAACAGCGGATCAGAGGTGAGGACGACGACTTTGTCGATGCTTGACGAGACGGCAAAAAGGAGTGCCACGCCGGCCATCGCCATGACACCCGGGTTCGAGACTATCATCGCGAACGGGGCAAGGGGCGTTGCCCAGTCCTCGTCCCAGTGCATCAGGTACGCACCTCCTGCAACGAGCAGGATGCCCGCTGCCCCGGCGGGGCCGGGAACCTCCCCGAGGATGACATACGCAATTGCGATGAGAAAGACCGGCGTGAACGCCAGCATCGGGATGCAGAGCGAGAGATCGGCAACGGCGAGGGCCCGGTAATAGAGGACGGTGGCGACGATGTTCAGCGCCACCGTGCCGGCAACGGCCCAGGGAAAATCCGGCGCTATGGCGGGAAGGCCGGCGGCCCATGAAACCAGCAGGAGCAGGACGCCCCCGGCCGTATAGGTGACCGCCCCGAGCAGGAAGGGATCGACGTCCCGTACCAGCCGCTTGACGCCGAAAAAGTACAGGGCGTTCGCGAGTGCGCCGAACAGGGCGGGCAGGATCCAGAGGGGGATGGGCATGGAGAGGGCCGCAAGCATGCATTGTCGCGCTGCTGCAGTTGGAAGACCTTTCTCCGACGGAGGTATAGGTATTGCGCCCGGACAGGCATCCACACCGAAGACGCCGTCCTCCCGGCCATGCTGCGCACCACCATGTGCAATTGTCCCCCCGCCGGCAGCATGGCCGCGACACGGTCACCCGAAGCGGCATCCCGGCCGCCGGTCAGCGGCACCAGCCCCGCACTCGGGCCTGACAGCATCGGGGCCTCTGCCGGCTGGCCGGCACCTGAAGAGAGAGCCGCATCCGCCGGCGAGCAGATCCCGGGCCGGCCGTTCGGCCGGGGAACAGGGAAAGCGTCAGTCTTCCCGGTTCACGACAAAGGAAATTTTCACATTCGACCGGTATTCCACGATCCGGTCCTTCTCGACTTTCGCGGTGCATCCCTGCAGCCAGACACTTTTGATATCCCGGACAGTCTCTGCCGCTTCTTTGATAGCATTGGCCGCCGCATCTTCCCAGCTGATCCGGGAGCTGCCGATCAGCTCGATGACCTTCACCACCGTGGGCTCGCCTGATTCCGACATTTGGTTTCCTCCAACACCCCATACGGCATACCTTCCCTAAGAGCTTTTCGGGGGACGGGGATGTTCAGGCGGCCGGGCCTTGCGTTGCCGGAGAGGGCCGTGCCCGCAGGCGGGTATCGAAAGGAAACGTACCGCCGCCGGGCGACATTGTCGCAGAGGAAAAGAGAGGCACTGCTTCTCTGGTTGACATACCCCCGGGCGGATTCGAACCGCCGTCGCCGGATCCAAAGTCCTGCATGATTGACCACTACACTACGGGGGTGGATACTGGCCGGTTTTACCGCACCGAACAAAACCCAATCGCCGGTTTTGTTCCTCTACACATACGTCTGTGAAATATTTTAATGCAACTTCAACCATGTGCAGCGGGGGCCGGCGACGGCCCGGTGCCGATCCGGCAGGTCCGTACGGGCAGGTCCTCGAAAAACCCCGGATCGGCGGGAGCGAATCACCAAAGCTCCCGCTATTCGGGCGCTCTTTTCACAAACGACGAAAGATACGCATCATGCACGGCGGCCAGGGCCCGCTCCCGCACCGGGGCACGGAAAAAACGGCGGGGCTTATATATAGTTGTTTTTCCGCAACCAGTCCGTCTGTGTCTTGACGTACCGGAAGACGATATCGCACTTTTCGTCCTGGAAGCTCCAGGGAGTGATGATGAGCGTGTCGCCCTCCCGGATCCAGGCCCGTTTCTTCATCTTTCCTTTGATTCTTCCGAGCCGGGTGGCCCCGTCGGAACAGCGCACGCGGATGTGGTTTGCACCAAGCATCAGTTCCGCATAGGCGAATTGCTCATTTTTCCATTTTTTGGGGAGTCGTGTTCGAACGAAGGGAGTTCCATCAGGATTTAATGCATTCGGGTTCGGCGTCCCGCCGCCTTTTTTTGTGTTGTTACTCATGCAATCTACTTCGTGGGTTACCATGATGGCAGGGGGGAAGAAGGTATGTATCGGGGATTTCCCCGGCCGCAGGCGTGTCTACCGGAGTGTTCACGGCGTTATAAAGGCTCAATTTCCAAAAAAAAGTTTATGCGGCATTTTTAGGGGGTCCTGCCGTCTGTTGCCGGACACCTGCGGGCGGCGGCCGCCCTGCGTGCGTACCGCGCCTCCCTCCGGAGACGGCGTCGTGCGGTTCTGCAGGAGGGAGAAAAGCAGGAGGGTTCCTGCCGGAGCACTTCGGCTTTGGGGGAAGGGGACGATAC
>JAAEEQ010000171.1 GCA_013415665.1 Methanomicrobiales archaeon | reverse complement strand
CGAAAACCTTCCTTCCCGGAAATTTCGGGTGGGCAGGATCCCGAGATCGTTGATCCTCGGCAGCACCCCTGCCGTCCCGTGAACGCGGAGCGAGCCGGAAACCAGCCCTTTCTCTTTCAAGGTGGCGAGAATCGCTGCTTTAACGTCGCGGACGCGATCCGGATCCGCGACCTGCACGGGCGCATCCCCCCTGACTGCGATGGCCTTGAGGTTCTTTGCGCCCATGACGGCACCGACGCCGCCCCTGCCTGCCGCCCTCCCGCCGTCATTGATGATGGCCGCCATGCGGCACCGCCGCTCGCCGGCAGGGCCGATGGCCGCGACCCGGACCTTCGGATCACCGGCATCGGCGGCGATGGCGCGTGCCGTCTCTCCCGTCCCCATGCCTGCATAGGCCCCGGCATCGCGGAGTTCCGCGTGCCCGTTTTCGATGAACAGGTACACCGGCGACGGTGCCGCGCCGGTGATGTACAGGGCGTCGAAGCCCGCACGCTTCAGTTCCGTCCCGAAAAAGCCGCCGCTGTTTGCCGTGGTGAGCGTGCCCGTCAGCGGCGATGCGGTCGCCACGTCGTACCGTGCGCCGAGCGGCATGCCGGTGCCGGTCAGCGGCCCTGCCGCAAAGGCAAGCAGGTTGCCGGGCGAGAAAGGATCCGCCAGGGGATCAACTGCATCGCGGACCGCCGCAACACCGAACCCCCGTCCGCCGAGGTACCGCTCTTTCGTTGACGCTTCGAGGGACCGCACCGCAAGAGCCGCTGCGGTCAGGTCGGCATACAGGACGCTCCCTGCGTATCCGTCCGGCTTCATCCCATCCGGGTGGTCGCAAAGCGGGCATAAAAGTATGCATGCGGCGGCACTTTCACCCTCTCCCTGCACCCCCCTTATCACCGGTGTGCTCCGACCGGTGCTGTGGAAACCAGACGAGGTGCATGATGGGACGAAGTTTCGAAAGTGTCCGGCTCGGGGTGAAAAACACCGCCGACCGGTGGATCCGGGTGAAAAAAGCGATGCGCAAAGAAGACCAGGCCTACGCGGAACGGCTCGCCGCGATGGCAAAACGCCATGCCAGCGAGGGGTTTTACGCGTTCGACGACCCGCTCGAAGCGGCGGTCTTCTCCGTGCTGGTCGAGATGCTCAGGGAGATCGACCGGCAGGGCGGCCAGGGGTGCCGCCGAGCCGGGAGCGGGGGGCAGGAGGTGCTGCCGCATGCCGCCGAATGACCCGGCAATGGTCAGCGGCCGCCTGCGCCGCCTCCCCCGAATCCGCCTCCCCCGCCGAATCCGCCACCGCCTCCCCCGCCGCTCCGGCCGGATGACGGCGGCGCAAAGGAGACAATCGGCACGAACGCAAGGTGCAGGTGCGAGTAGACGGGGACCCCCGCTTCACGCATGCTGATGTTGAGCTCGCGCATCGCCGCTTCGACGCGGTCGCCCACACCGAGGGCGGTGCCGTACACCAGCCACTCGCCCCACATCGCGATATCCGCGGGCGCGTACTGGCGCATGAGCGCGAGATCGGAGAGGAACCGGGAGAACGCGTCCCACTGGAGCTTCTCCCGGTAGCCGTCGCCCTTCCACTGCCCGAAGAGGGTCGTCGGGAAAAGCACGGCGATGATGACCTGCACGAGGGCGACGCCGAAGAGCACCGCCGCCGGGATTGCCGTGCGCCCCGTCCCCGGCTGGAGCACCAGCACCAGTATGGCAAGCGCACAGGGAATCGCCGCGAGGAACGCGAGCGGCACGAGGCGGCCCCGGCCTTCGGTCACGTAGGATCGCACGATCGAGCGGTCGGCTTCATGCGACAGCCCCTGCAGCGTCTGCTGGACCCGCATCACCGCGACCTCCGCGCTCTTTGACCGGCGGGCTTCCTGTGCGAGCGCTTCAAGTGTCCCGGTGTCCAGCCCACCGTCCGTTGCAGCGTTGGCGACGAATGCCATCACCCGCCGCTCGTAGGGATCCGTCTCCGGGGCGTCGACGGCGGCGGGATCGGGGATGGTGATGATCACGCCTTTGCCGTTCTCTTTTTCCGCAATCTTTGCCAGCCCGCGCCGGTGCAGGTCGAGCAATGTCGCGTACATGCCGTTTTCATCGAAATCCCCCGCATCCTTGAAGAACAGCAGGTTGACCTGCCACGGTTTTAAGGCCGGGTTCGGGACGAAACTGAGGTACTCGGGCACCGTGACGTCCTCCTCGCGCCCGTACCGGTAATAGAGCCCGGCGAACAGGAGCGGCATGGCGAGCACGAGGAGGATGGCGGCAGCCCCGAGGACTCCTGCCGCCGCGAACGGAATGCCGTACGCGAGGTTTGCAGCCTCTGTCTTCCCCCGCACATCGCCGACCTCCGTAAAGAAGCCGGGGAGGCGATCCGCACGTTCGCGCGAGAGCAGCATCTCGATCTCCAGCAGATCGTCCTCGGGGGAACTGCCGCGGACGACGACCGCGTCGCCCTCGCGGGACACGGAGAGGTACGGCGGGTGGACGTAGATCTCCTCGAGGCCCTCTGCGGGCATCGTTATCGCAACGGAGCGGTAGGGGATATGTTCGCTTGCGATCTGGAAGTTGAAATGGGCGATATCGGCGTCATACTCGACCGGCGGTGCGACCACAAATTGGTATTCCACGGTGTAGCGGCCGGC
>JAAEEQ010000170.1 GCA_013415665.1 Methanomicrobiales archaeon | reverse complement strand
CCATGAGCGCAATGTTAGGAACGAGGGCACTCTGGATACAATGCTGGACATGAACATGTAAAAAAACAGATGGACCGAGCGGGAATTGAACCCGCGGCCTCTACCATGCCAAGGTAGCGATCTTCCCCTGATCTATCGGCCCGTGTATACCCATGTTGGCGTCCTCCGGTAAAAAAGCCGATGGTTTGGCTATGCCGTTTCCCTGTTTTGAAGGGCTCGAAGCGCTTCCTGCACCCGCTTCCGCGCCGCCTCCGGCTCCTCGTGGGCGAGCACGGTGCCGCCCTTAATGTACTGCCGCAGCAGCGGTGTTGCGCCCGCGGGCGGGGCCTGGCCGGCGGGGAGCACCTTCCGGCCCCCGCCGGGCAGCTCGTAGATCTGCTTCGGGCCGCTGCGTTTGCCCCTTTTTGAGGTGATCCGGCCCTCCTTTTCGACGATGTCGAACGAGAAGTCGATGACGGGGGCGTTGGCGATCGCTCCCCCGACGCCGAAAGCGTCGACGATGTCGCGGTAGCTGATGACGTCCTCGGGGGAAACACCGCCGGTTAAGAAGATGCGGACGCCTTCGTAGCCTGCCGCGTCCAGCTCCCAGCGCACCTCCTCGAGGATCGCCCGCATGTCCCCGCGGCGCGAGCGGGGCGTGTCAAGCCGGACGGCGGCGCAGCCGAGCTCGGCGGCCCGCAGGGCCTCGCGCTTCTCGTCGCAGAAGGTGTCGCAGAGCATGACGCGGGGGACGTCCGAGGGAGCGTGGGCTGCAAATGCCTGCCACGCCTCCTCGGGCGTTTCGTGGCACATGACAAACGCGTGGGGCATCGTGCCGATGAGGGGGAGGCCTGCCGGAGCGCAGGTATTGGACACGCCGTCGACGCCGCCGATCCACGCCGCCCGCTCGATCATGGTGGCGAGCGCCGGGTGCTGGCGGCGCGACCCGAAGGAGTAGACCGGGAGATCGCCCGCAAGCGCTTTGATGTCGGCGGCCGCCGTCGCGATCCCCGACGCGTGGCAGAGGAAGCCGAGCATCGCGGTCTCGAGCCGCCCGAAGTCCGTGTAGCGCCCGGTGACCCGGACCACCGGCTCGCCCGCGTAAAAGACGCTTCCCTCGGGCAGGGCGAAGAGATCGACCGCGACGCCCTCGAAGAGCGTGAGCACGTCGTCAAGGCCGCAGAAGACCGCACGGGGGGCCGGGAGCGATGCCGCGGAGACCTCCATCGAAACAAGGGGATTGAGATCTTCGTGCCGGAGGACGTCCTCGATCCGCTGGAAATACACATCGGTGCAGGACCCGTCAAGGATCCGCTCGTCGGGGACGATGTGAAAGGATCGCATGCCCAGAACGTGGGCCGCTTCCTGCTATAAAGCATGAGGAAACGAACGGAAGGGAGCACAAAAATAGGATGAATTCTCACGTCATAGGGAGGATGCACCATGACGGGACATGACCGGGAGCCGTGCGCCTGATGCTCGGGATCATCGGCGGCACCAGCCTGCTTTTTTCGGACCTGCCCGAGCTGACGCGGCAAAAGATCGCAACGCCGTACGGCCCCGCTGAGGTCCACACCGGCGAGATTGCGCTCTGCCTGCGCCACCAGTTCGGCCTGCCCCCCCACCGGATCAACCACCGGGCGTCGCTTGCCGCCCTTGCGCTCGCGGGCGTCGATACGGTGGTGGCGTTCGGGTCGGCGGGATCGCTGCAGCCGGAGATCCCGCCGGGGTCGCTCCTGATCCCGTCGGACTACGTCAGCCTGACCGACATCCCCTCCATCCACGACCATGCCATCGAGCATGTCAGCCCGGGGATCTCGGACGACATCGCCGGCATCATCGCCCGCGTCGTCCCCGGGGCACGGCAGGGCGGGGTCTACGTCCAGACGCGGGGGCCCCGGATCGAGACACGGGCGGAGGTGCTCGCCCTCGCAAAGATCGCCGACGTCGTCGGCATGACGCTCGCCTCCGAGGCGACGCTCGCCTGCGAACTGGACATGGCGTTCGCGGCGCTCTGCACCGTCGACAACTATGCTCACGGGCTGGGGGAAGAGGTGCTCACCTACGACCATATCCTCGAGACATCGCACCGGCACCGGCAGCGGACCGGGGAAATTCTGGCAAGCATTGTGGAGACACTGAAATGAACGAACAGCAGGAACCGGACCTCTACCGGGACGATGTGGCGCACCTCATCGCCGGCGTCACCCTCGACGGAAAGGACGTCGATATCTTCGTCCGCGGCGGAAAGATTGAAGCGATCGGCGAGAATCTGCGGCACGAGTATGCCGGCGATGCGGACTTTGTCATCGACGGAAGCGGCCGCCTCGCGCTCCCCGGGCTGGTCAATACCCACACCCACGCCGCCATGACGCTCCTCCGGGGGTATGCCGACGACATGCACCTGCAGCAGTGGCTGTCGGAAAAGATCTGGCCGCTCGAGGCGCACCTGACCGGGGAGGACGTCTATTGGGGGACGAAGCTCGCCTGCATCGAGATGATCCGGAGCGGCACGACTGCGTTCAACGACATGTACTTTTTTATGGAGGACGCGGCCCGCGCAGTCGACGAGGCAGGCATCCGGGCGCAGTTCTGCTACGGGTTCATCGATCTCTTCGACGACGAGAAGCGCGAGCACGAGATCCGGGCGACCGAAGC
>JAAEEQ010000005.1 GCA_013415665.1 Methanomicrobiales archaeon | reverse complement strand
GGCGTGTTCCGTCCATGACCACGACGACGGCATCCGCCTCGCCCCCTGAGAGGAATGTTCGTACAAGGATTTCTTCCTCGGAACTGCCGTCCAGCGCATATATTCCGGGAAGATCGACAACCTCAAGCATCCGGCGCTGGTAACAGAGTGAGCCCCCTTTCAACTCCGCCGTCGATCCCGGGTAGTTGCTCACTTCAACGCCGAGCCCTGTCAGCTGATTGAATATCAGGGATTTCCCCACACTCGGGTTTCCGACGAGTGCGATCTTCATCCAAACGGCTCCACGTGAATGCACCGGGCAATTTCCGGGCTCAGGGCGACATCGCACCCTTTCACTTTAACGACCACGGATCCGTTCCTGAGCCTCCGCCTGATTTCAAGGACTGCACCGGGAATCACCCCGAGATCAATGAGCCGCCTGTTTGCACCCGGGCTGCCGACCAGCAGCACCTTCAGCCGGCTCCCTTCGGAAAAATCGAGCACCGTTGCCGGTTGCATACACTCCTGCGGGCGGAATGCGTGCCTCCAGCCGTACCGGACACAGGGGCGGGGAGGATTTTCGATATATTCCGACAGCCGGCTGATCGTTTCATCGGAAATTTCATGTTCAAGCCGGCAGGCTTCTTCGGATGCCGTCTCTGCATCCATCCCCAGCATTTCGGTAAAAAAACACTCCAGTGTCCGGTGTTTCCGGACAATCCGCTCGCCGAGCGTTCGCCCTGCCGGTGTAAGCGTATAGGTGCCGTCGGGCCCCCTGCGTACGTACCCCGCACGCTCCAGGCTGGCGACAAGAGTTGCGCCAGCGGGAGCCCCGGGTACCGCCTGCGCCAGTTCCTCTGCCGTAAAGGGCACATTATTGTCCTGTATTTTAAGAAGAATCGCCTCCAGGCAGTCTTCAAGGTCCGAGGGCTGCATTACCAGATATTGTGCTTCTTCTATCTTAGGGATTCGGATGTGACAGTATGCCCGTTACCGCCAGACATTTCATCCCTGATGTTATATATCGGTCCGATGCACGACATGAACCGGGACGTCGCCCGGCATCTCCGGTTGCTGGGAGAGCTGCTCGAAATCTCGGGGAAGGAACCGTATAAAATCAGGGCGTATTACCGGGCGGCAGATACAATCAGCCGCCTTGCATCGCCGGTGGATGACATGGATGAAGCCCGGCTTACGGATCTACCGGGGATAGGGGAGAACATCGCCCGGAAAGTCATCGAGTATGTCAAAACCGGCGCCATCCATGAATTGACCGAACTGGAGGAATCGGTTCCATCAGGGCTTGTCGGTATGCTCGATCTCGATGGTGTCGGCCCGAAGACAATACACGCCCTCTGGACAAAGATGGGAATCGAAGACATCGCCATGCTTGAAAAAGCCGCCAAAAACCGGCGGCTGAGGGCTTTGCATGGCTTCGGACCGAAAAAAGAGGAGGCGATCATCCAGGCGGTTGCGGGATACCGGCGGAAAACGAGCCGGATGACACGCAAAGAAGCGGAGGAGCTGATCGGACGGATCGAACCGGCTTTCCCCGGCAAAAATTTCACCGTTGCAGGGAGTTTCAGGCGCGGGAGAAGCACCATCGGGGACATCGATATCGTGTCCACCGAAGCCCCCGCACGTACCAACGCCCTGCTGCAGGAGGTGGCCGATGAAATCATCGATCAGGGCGAGCGTAAGACATCATTCAGCATCGGCGATCGCCGGGTCGACGTGCGCTTTTGCACGCCAGCCTTTGCAGGAACGATGCTGCTCTACCTCACCGGATCCAAGCAGTTCAACATAAAAATGCGGGAGATTGCGCTTTCCCGGGGAGAGAAACTCAACGAATACGGTATCGAGGATCGCGAGGAGGGGCGGACATACACGTTTCCCGATGAAGCATCGGTGTTTTCGTTTCTCGGCATGGATTACATCCCGCCGGAACTCCGCGAGGATCAGGGGGAAATCGAACATGCCCGCCGGCACACGCTTCCGGAACTGGTTCGGGAAACAGACATACGCGGTGATCTGCATATGCACAGCTCCTGGAGCGACGGTGCATTGTCCATAGCAGAATTGGCCCGTCTCGGCGAGGAACGGGGGTACGAATACATTGCCTGCACCGATCATTCGGCAAGCCTTGGTGTTGCTCACGGCCTGGATGCCGCCCGTCTGGCAAAGCAGCATCATGAGATTGAAATGTCAAATCGCAGCCATTCATGCCGGATTCTCGCAGGGATCGAGGTCGACATCCTCGGCGACGGCAGCCTCGGGCTTTCCGGTCCGGTTCTGGCCGACTGCGATCTGGTGATCGCATCGGTCCATTCCGGCTTTAAACAGGACAGGGATGTCATGACCCGGCGGATCCTCTCCGCAATGGAGAACGAGCATGTCGACATCATCGGCCACCCGACGGGGCGGTTGCTGGGAAAAAGGGAAGCGTACCTTGTGGATATGGAGCGGATCATTTCCGCTGCCGCCGATACCGGTACCGCACTGGAGATTAACGCCTCCCCTTACCGCCTTGATCTGGATGATATATATGTCAGGGAGGCACACGATCATGGAGTTATGCTCAGTATCGGGACCGACGCACACACACGGGAAGAGGCAGCTGCGATACGGTTTGGTGTCGGTATTGCCCGCCGTGGCTGGTGCGGGAAACAGGATATCCTGAATACACGCCCGTTTAAGGGCTTTTTTACGTGAATGGCATGCTACACTGGCTTTATGAATGGCATATCGCCCGGAACCTGAAGATCCTCCCCGAACATATCTGTTTTATGATCGCGGAGAGGGACATGGAGGCAGTCCCGGAAAAGATCCGAGAAGTAGCGGTATGGTGCCGTGAACTCGGCATGAGCGGCATTATTTTTCATATCAGTACCCCGGAACCTCCCGTTCCGGGAAAATGCCTTGAAAAGATTCGTGCGATCGGCGATGTCGTCCGTCTCACGCTGCTCTATGACGATACCCGGGAGGTGATGGGTTCCGGGATTGACATAACGGTCGCCATCGGTCTTTCGGGCCGCGAGGAGATTACCCGCTGCATCCGTGCAATGGCGCGCGATAATGTCGATCCGGAGACAATCGACGAGCACCTGATAGAAGCCTACCTCACCTTTCATTACGAACCGGATCTGGTGATAAAAACCGGCGGAGATCATCTCACCGATTTTCTGATCTGGCAGTCGGTGTACTCTGAAATATTTTTCTCCGATGTGAACTGGAAATATTTCAGAAAAGTGGATTTCCTTCGTGCCCTTCGGGATTATCAGTTTCGCAAGCGCCGGTTCGGCAAATGACCTGCCGCCATCTTGATGCGCTGGTCGTACACCCGGATTCCCCTGAGAAGATCTATTTTACGAAACATCGGCCAGAACGGGGCAGAAAAATAAACGGCAGATTCATTGCCATTGGCGAGCCATGGAAGGAAATTCGACGTACGTTTTTCATTCCCGGTCCTGAGGATGAGATCCACGGGGGGGAGGTTCAGCCCGCCATGGAGATGGCGCTCGATGTCCGCTGTTCCGATAGCTGCGGGATCGATCGATCCTGCACGAACTTCGGCGAGAAGCGCCCGGGTGGCGTGGACGATTTCATTTCTCCCGCCGTACGCGAGCGCGACGTTGACAAAGAACTGGTCATTGGCTGCTGTCCGTTCCTCCGCCCGGTCGATGACCGCACGCAAATCATCCGGCAGCAGGGTGCGGTCACCGACAATCTGGATGCGGATTTTATGCCGGTGCACCCGTTCGTCAGTAACAACCCGTTCGAACATTTCGCGGAAAAGCCCGAACAGTTCGGTCAGCTCGGCCTGATCCCGCTTGAAATTCTCCGTTGAAAACGAGTAGAGGGTAATATGGCGGATACCGAGCTCCTGGCACCAATCCAGCATCAGTTCTGTCGTCCGTGCCCCGGCACGGTGTCCGAAGGCCGTGTTTTTCCGGTAAATCGAGGCATAACGTCTGTTGCCGTCCTGAATGACGGCTATATGCCCGGGAACGTGGGTGATCTGGCGCCTCAGCCATGTTTCATAGAGGCCTTCAATAACTTCCCTCACCGTCATAACGGCGTCACCTCCACAATCATCCCGCGGTCGGGATAGCGTTCCACGACGCACTTGGTTCCTGGCAGGTTCTGGCGCTCCTCCGCGAGAATCCACCACGCCATCTCGATATGATCATCGTACACGGCATAGAGGTCATCATCTATCCCGCTCAGCGGGACGGGGGGTTTGAGAACCCCGTAGACGATTGTGCCGTCGTCGGTAATTTCATCGAAGGGGCGGGCGGTATTCCGTGCGATACGCTTTAATCGCTCACGAAGCTGAACAGAGTCCTTGAACGTCGACGAACACCAGTGGACCTTTTTATGGCGGCGGATCTCCTTTGCCCATGCCCCGGCGCCACGGACCGCGTTATGGTAGCTGTCTGCAAGATCCATTCCTTCCCGGCGCATGGCATCTGCGTTTGTCTCGCTCCATTCCAGTTCGTTGATATTCAGGAAATCGAGCAGGGGGAGCACGGCGATCAGATCTGACAAGCCCGGAAGGGACGGCACTTCGATGCCGACGGAAAAACCGAGATCCCGTGCATCGCAGATCGCCCGGACAAAATCGCTCTCCTCGATCCGGCTCCAGATCTCCTGTGGAGGATGGAACCGGATCTCGTCGATTACCGGGCGAAGGCATCGCAGTTCCTCGCGGGAAGGAGCGATTCCCGTGTAGAGATGGATATGGTGTTCCGTGCCGAAATGATCTTTCAGCGCCGTGCAGTAGGTCATGACCCTGTCGAGAACCAGCAGCGGTTCCCCGCCTGTCACTCCCGTCCCTTCGGCACTCATTGTCTCGGCCACGCGGATCATCTCATCCGGTGATGATATCCGGTGTTCATTGGCATATATCATGTCATTGCCGCGGCGTTCAGCAGATATCGGGCAGTACCAGCAGGCACGGGTACAGACACCGGTAACGAACAGGACCATCTTCGCGCCGGAATGACAGAGGATGCAGCCTTTACTCAGCACCAGCATTCACCGTTTCGAGCAGGCGGTTCACGACGAATGTTCGCCCGAGGGCTTCGAGGAAGAATCCGAGTCTCGGCCCGCGTTTCTGCCCGAGCAGGGCAAGGTAGAGGGCCGTGAAAATCTTTTTGGGATTGATGCCCGTTTCTTCGCCGGCCATGTAGACAGCGTTATGCAGGTGTTCGGCATCCCATGCGGAGAGCGCCGTCAACGCCGAAAGAACGGCTGCAATGGCAATTTTTTCCTCCTCGTTGAATCCGAATACCTCCGCAGGCAGGGTTTCCTGCACCTGGAACTTCACCATATCGGGTGCGTACCGGTCAAGCCAGATTCGCGCACGTTCCGCCTGTTTTGCCAGCGCAACCCTGTCACTGATGTCATACCCGCTTCGTTCGAGTACCGGGAAAATTCCCTCGATGTCCGTCGCTATCTGAACAACGGTCACCATGTGCCTGAACGGAATGCTGTCGGTTGCGGATGAAATGCGCGAAAGCTCATACTCGCGGGAATCGCCGCTCTGGGCGATACGGTCAAACTCGTCGATCAGCGTGAGCAGGCCCATGCCGGGATCGAAATCGATCGCCTTCTCCGGTTTGGAACGGGCAATAAGGTACCGCAGCACATCGGGAGGCACAATTTCGAGCATCGCATCGATTGTCACCGCGACGCCGGTGGACGAAGCCATCGCACCCCTTCCCTTCAGGCTGATCCATTCGTACATGACCGGGTGCGGTGCCTCGGCACCGAACACCCGCGCGACGATCTCTTTTCCGGTATCGTACGATCCTCCGGCCGCCGCATGATCCTTGCCGAACGGCTCGACGGTCACCCCGAAATGCGCCCAGCGCATCGGCCAGTCGACCCTCCACACCAGCTTTCCCTCCCCGCGCGAGTAGTCGGATTCACCCTCCCACCCGCAGGGGCAGGTATACCGTACCGTATGCCGTTCCTGGTCGTGATCGCGGACGGGGACGTTGATGATTCTGCCGCACCGTGCACAGATCGGGTAATACGGGGACCAGTCCGCCGGAAGTGTCCTTTTCGAGATTCGCTCGAGAATGTCCCGTATAACCGATGCATTCTCGAGGACGGCCCGGATCTCGTCGGTATAGGCACCGTTCCGGTACTGTTTGCTCGCCCTGATCACGGTCGGATGGACGTCCAGCTCGGCAAGCGCATTCAGGAAAGGGCGCAGGTAGTGTTCTGCGTAATTTGCACACTGGCCGCAGGGGCAGGGAATGTCACAGAGGGGCCGTCCGATGTACGCTTCGTATTCGGGAGGCAGAAAGGGGTACACTTTTCTCAACGGATCGAAATCGTCCGCAATATACAGCAGTTCCGCAGGTGATCCGGAATCGCGCATGGCTTTATACACCAGATCTCCGGTGATGACCTCGCGCATATTTCCGATGTGGATCGGGCCTGACGGCGTGATGCCCGTGGCGATCCGGTGTGCAATCCCTTTGCGTACGGCAGCGGCGTAGACATCTGCCCAGTGTATCTTTTCGCTCACGCAATCACCAGTGCTGTCTGCATTACCGAATAGGTTGATCGTTTCACAATAACAATATGTGGGATAGGGCCCTCAACCGGGCGGGAATGTGTTTTGAAAAATTTATATGCGGTACCATGCAACACTGCACCATCTGCCATGCCGCGGTACCCTGACGACCACGCTCTCTCCGAGGTGGTCGGATTTATCCTGCTTCTCGCCCTCGTCGTTGCCGCACTGGCGGTCTATCAGACCTATGCGGTGCCAGCCGAGGGCCGTGACCTGGAAATCGCCAGCATGAACGCCGTACAACAGCGCTTTATCGAATATCACGGCATGGTTACGGCACTCTGGCTGTCCGGGCAGAAGGGTGTCGCGGTGAGCACCTCGTTTGCTCTGGGAACGGCAGGAAGCACGGTTCAGGGCGGATTCCTGCAGATTCTGCGCCCGACAGGTTCATCGGGCCTGCTGGGCGTGGATGGAACGGACGGGGTGATGGAAGTCGCAACGGATCGCACACCGCTGCCGGTTGCGATACCGCTTGGATCCCTCTTCTACCGGTCGGATAACCGGTACTGGCTTCAACAGACCTACCGGTATCAGGCGGGCGGACTGTTTCTTGTTCAGGATGATGGCGTGGTGGTGCGTATCCCTCCCCCGATCTCCGTCTTCAACGGGAAAGGCACTGCCGTTGTGAATATCGTTTCCGTCCGCCTGTACGGGAATACGACCATCGGGGGCTCATCTCCGGTTCTGGTAACGTCACGGTTGCGTGATACGCCCGCGTATATTGACGGCGGCGACTGCCAATGGGTGCTTCTGCGGGTGACTGCAGGCGATGCGGCGGCGGCCGATGCCTGGCAGCGGGTCTTTACCGGGCTTGTGGAACGTGAAGGCATTCCTCCGGCCTGGTACCAGGTGGGCGTTGCCGGGAATACGGCGTTTTTGCGGGTGGACGGACCTTCCGCAGGCGCCGGGAATGACGTGCGGCTTGTGGCGGGGCATGCCGACATCCTCGTCTCGCTTCAGCATGTTGCGACGGGGCTGGCATAGGAGCCGGGCGATGGGGAAAAAGGGATATCCGGGCAGGGATGTGCACGGCGCCTGTGATCACGCCGTATCCGAGGTGATCAGCAGCATCCTGCTTGTTGCGCTCGTTGTCGCAGCCGTCGGCCTGATTGCGATCGTGCTCTTTTCCCAGCCGGCAGCGGAGTCGGTTCCCGGTGTAAGCGTCGTTCCCGGCGGCACGGCGGGCGGCGATCTGATCCTCTATCACGCCGGCGGCGATCCCCTCCCGATGGGATCGTTTACGATCTACCTCGACGACGGCACGGGAATGGCGGATCGAACGGCTTCCTTTGTCCCCGTGGATGGCGATGCCGTCTGGAGTGCAGGGGAAAGGATCGCCTATGCGCCGCCTTCAGCGCCGCCGTCATGGCATATCATCATCACCTACACCGGGGGACTGGGGGAGATCCTCCTGCAGGATCTGTATTTTTCCGGCGATGCCGTTCCGGCAGTGCCGGTTATCGACGCAGGGCCGGGAGGTGGCGATGGGCCCGGGGCATGCGTTCCGCCGGTGATCATCCTCCTGCCGCTGCCATATTCCATCGTCTCCTCACGCGGCGATGACGTGCCGGTTATCGCATGCGCCAACCGCTCATTTTCCATAACACGGATGGACCTGGTGATGTACAACGCGGATGACACCGGGGCGAACAACAATGCGCTTGCACGCAGGATGGCATATGATCCGGCCGAGCCCTGCCAGTTTTCCTATACCATCAATCAGGCGGGCAACGAAATCCGGCAGATTACCAGCGGCGCGGCGTATCCCATCAACATAACCCTTGTTACCGTCGGTTACACCGATTCGATGGCCACCTATGCAAACGCTGTCACGGTGCAGGTGACGGGGCCATGAACCCCGTACGGGGGGATGACGGGGGAATCGCAGAAACGCTCGGCGCCCTCGCCCTCATTGCGCTGCTTGCCCTTGCAGCAGCAGTCATTATCGCCGCTCTTCTGTATCAGCCCTGGCCGCTCGCGGTTCCGGCTGTACGCATCGACGCGGAATGGAGCGGACATGTCCTCTCACTTCATCACAGGGGAGGGGACCCGCTCTCCCGCTCCCAACTTGCGATACTGATCGACGGGACAGACCGCACGGCTGATTTTGCCGATAATTCGGGATCAAGTACATGGACACGGTGGAACGCGGGCGAAACTCGCACGATGTCCGTGACGGGTGGCATACCCCGGTCGGTTATCCTGCGCTATACGCTGCAGGCGAAGGCCGGCGGAGCAGAAACAGTTGTTATCGCTGCTTTTGACGAATCAGGAATTTTACGGAGCTAAAAAAGAATTATTTCTTTTCCTTCTTTTTCCCTTTCGCCATCGAGATGATATCAACGACATATTTTTCGTCCGATCCGAGACGGACGACAACTTCATCGCTTTTCGCCAGTTTTTCGATATTCAGCTCGTAACTACCGGGACTGATGACCCTGATGCTTTCGATTCTTTCATGCACTTCAACGCGACGTTTTGGTTCTGCCTTGACCTCGAGAACCTCCTCGGCCGTCTCCTCCGCCAGCGATTCGATACTCTTTTCTTCCAGCACATCCCGGTGCCGGTCGGTTTCCCTGACAAAAAGGAACTTCTTTCCGCCGCAGCTCGGACAGCCTTTCAGGATTTCTGTCGAGCCATCTTTAAATTCGCGTCCGCATTGTGTGCATTTATGGGGCATACTCCGTTCACCTTGAAGAAACCCATGCGCTGATGAGATCCTTCTCCTTCTTAATGGTCTTCATCTGGTCGGCAGGGCCGATGACCGTCAGGCGGGCACCACTCTTCTTCCCGAGGAGTCGATCGAGAAAACCGGGTTTTCGATCGCCTTCTCCCGCATAGGTTTCCATCTCTATCCCCGAAAAACCGTCGGGGGTGATTTCCCGCATGGTGATTTCGATCAGCTTGCTCTGTTCGTCTGGGGCGAGGCCTTTTTCCAGAACAACGATGTTCCCTTCCATCACATCGTCAAGGATGAGGCGGATCTTTTCCATCACCGTCATCTTTTCAAGACGTTCGGCAGAGATTAAATCGATTTGTACACCCTGTATCATGCTGATCACCCGAAGTACTCGATCATCTTTTCATAGAGCAGTTCGACGTTTTCACCTTCAAGCCCCGAGATGGGAATGACGGGATGCTGCGGGAACGCACTCTTGATTCGGGATGGTGATGCATCGGGCAGATCGATCTTATTGGCAACGATGATGACAGGAAGGTTCCTGCTTTCGATTATCCCGACCATCATGATATTGACCTGCATAAAGGGATCGAGCGTACTGTCGAGCATGTAGATGACGCCGTCGATGTCCTCGCGAAGCCAGTGCATCGCTTCCGCGACACCTTCTGTCGCTTCACGTGCGCGTTTGACAGCCTCATCCTTTTCAAGGCCGTATTCGAGGAATTCCTTGTAATCGATCTTGGTCGTCACACCCGGCGTATCGACAATATCAATGGTGATAGAGCCGCCGTTGCTTCCGGTAATGACAATTCCCTCTTTCCTGCGAGCTCGCCGGGTTTCGTGCGGGACTTCGCTTACCGGACCCAGTGCATCGCCGGTCCAGTCACGGACAATTCTGTTTGCAAGGGTTGTTTTTCCGGCATTTGGCGGACCGTAGATACCGATGCGCGATTCCTGGTTTTTAAAAAAATACTTCAGGAATCTGGAAAACGTTTTTTTCGTCCGAATCAGGAAACTCATTCAGGATCCCCCGTGTGGAAATAATCCTTCCTTACTACAACTATATGCTCCGACAATAAAAATAAACCTCTTCATGCACCTGCCGAAGGTCAGTAATACGTTTTAAAAAGCCAAAATTCGGCGCGTCACTATACTTTTATACTGAAGATGCGTAATAAGGACACGATACCAATTCACTGGCAATACAGCTGGAGAAATGTGGTGATCATGTGAGTGAAAACAAGATGGATACAATCCACTTCCAGACCAGAGTGCCGCTGAAGGAGGTAATGCGGTATAAACCCACTACCGTCGAGTACGAGGCAACGGTAGCCCGTGCAGCGGCCATCATGTGCCGCGACGAAGTGGGAAGCTGTATTGTATTGCAGAATAACCTGCCCCGAGGTATTATTACCGAACAGGACATTAACTGCAAAGTTGTCGCAAAGGACCTTAAACCCGGAAGCGTACGAGTCAGTGAAGTAATGAGCACCCCACTCATTACCATCGAAGCGGAAAAAACGGTGGGGGATGCTGCTCACATGATGGTGAAACATAAGGTGCGGAGACTTCCCGTTGTTGACGGCGAGAAGGTTGTCGGCATTGTGACGGTCCGGGATCTCCTGACCGTCGCCACGGAGATCAACGAAATCATGTCGGATCTCATCGAGATCAACCGCGTTGACGACATGATAATGGGCGTCTGTGATGCCTGCGGGAACATGTCCGATGATTTACGGCCCGTCGATGGCACGATGCTCTGCACGAACTGCAGGGAGGAGGAACGTCTGGTATGAAGGTCGCCCGCGACCTGTTGATTGAGATTCCGGTATTGCGGCATACCGAATACATTACTAAAGCACGGCAGATCCTTCGCGATGAGATTTTCCGCGAAATCTACGTGGTAACGGAAAAAAACGGTTTACTGGGGTATATTGACGCGACCGACGTTCTGCGTGTAACAGAAACGAAGTCCAACGTGACGGTGGAAGGATATGTCAAGGAAGCATCGGCCGTTTTGCCGGACACATCGCTTGAGGATGTTGCACGTGCCGTCCGCACCATGGGTACCGACAGTGCCCCGGTGATCGATGAAAACGGGAGCCTGCTGGGCGCAATCATGCTTTCCGGCCTGTTTCCCATACTGATACGCCGCCAGGAACTCCGGGGAAAAGTTCTTGACCGGATGGAACGCAGGGTCGTATCCTGCAATCCCGGGGATACGATTAATAAAATCTACAGCCTGATCGTCGAGAGCGGATATTGCGCATTTCCGGTTGTACGGAACCGGGCTTTGATCGGCATGCTGTCACGCAGTGACATTCTGAGAAACGGGAGAATACGGAAAACACTTGACAATGCTTCAAAAGTTACTGTAGAAAGTGTTATGACGACCCCGGCTCTTTCGATATCGCCCGACGACGATATTGAGAAGGCAGCGGAAATGCTTGCCGGCTACGATGTCAGCAGGCTTCCGGTTGTCGCGGATGGAATGCTTGTCGGTATAATCGACCGACACGACGTATTGAAGGCATTATCACTATAAGGTGGATCCCTTGCATAGGAATGAACGACACCAGAAACAGGGAGACAAACTCCTGAAAATGCCCGGCAAATTCGACCGCGGTCCGGTCGAATTCAAATCACGCCAATCGGGAAAAGAGGGTGAAGTCATGGCGGTGGCGACACGCGAAGTCGTTTCGGTGCCACCTACCACGACCATCCTCGGCGCTGTCGAAGCCATGACGACCCATGGCTTCCGGCGGCTGCCTGTCACGGATCCCGGAACGCAACGGCTTCGCGGGATTCTCACGGCAGGAGACATTATTGATTTCATGGGCGGGGGGACCCGCTTCAACCTTGTGCAGGTAAAACACCGGGGAAACCTGATCGCGGCGCTGAATGAGAGTGTCCGGGAGATCATGACAACCCAGCTCGTCACTCTCCCCCCCACAGCATCGCTCACCGATGCCGTCGACCTGATCGTCGGGAAAAAGACCGGCGGGCTGCCCATCATCAACGAAGATACGGTGCTCTCCGGCATTGTCACGGAACGTGATATCATGCGGGCATTTTGTGCCGAACGAAGCACGCTCAAGGTCGAGGATATCATGACGACCTCGCTGCATGTCACCACGCCCGAGACTCCCATTGCGATTGTGACGCGTGAAATGGTGTCCCACCGGTTCCGCCGCCTGCCGGTGGTCAGGGACGAGGTGCTCTTCGGGATCGTCACAAGCACGGATATCATGAAATATATCGGCGGCGGCAGGGTATTCGACCGCATGGTGACCGGAGATGTGTCCGATGTCATGAACCTGCCGGTCAGGACACTCATCAACGGCTCACTTCATACCACAACGCCGGAAAAATCCATCAATGAGGTCGCACGGGAAATGCTCTCGAAAAAAGTGGGCGCACTGCCCGTTATCGAGGACTCCCGTCTGGTCGGACTTGTAACCGAATTTGATTGTGTGCGAGCATTTGCACAGAGGTGATTTTTCATGGATGCATCGGAGATCATGACGTCCCCCGTGTACGTTATCGCACCGGAGGATACCGTTGCCCATGCGCGGAATCTGATGTTGAAGCACAAAATTTCACGGTGTCCGGTTCTCAAGGGCAACCGTCTCGTCGGCATTATCACAAAAAAAGATCTCGCGTATCGGCTGAGGAGTACCGAACCTCTCTGGCGAAGGCGTCCGATTGACCGGGTGCCCGTGAACGTGATTATGACCCCGGATCCGATAACCGTGACTCCGGGAACCGGCATCAGGACGATAGCCGCGTTGATGCTCGAGCATGGCATCAGCGGCCTGCCGGTTCAGGAACAGGACGCAATCCTCGGGATCATTACCAAAACGGATCTGCTGGTGCCGGAAATCGCAGCACAGATGACACAGAGTGTCAGGGAGGTCATGCACCCGGTCGAAACGGTGAGCAGGTACCACTCACTTGACCATGTAATTGATATAATGAGCGAACAAAATGATAAAGTCGTTGTCGTCAATAATGACGGAACCCTTGCAGGCATCATTACCGAGAGTAATATTGCCTTCTTTATATATTCCGACGATACCCTGGGAGTCCCGGAACGCGACGTCCTGATGCTTCGCCGGGAAGAACCCGCCGGAAGGAAATCGTACCGGTTTGTCGTGGACGTTTCGGCCGTTGCCGAGGATGTCATGTCACGGCCGGTGCAAACGGTTTCCTCCGGATCCACGCTTGGGGAGGTAGTCGAACAGATGTATCGCCACCAGGTCAACAGCATCGTTGTGCTGGACGGAGATGAACTCAAAGGTATCGTTAAAAGGGATGATATCATCAAGGAAGTGGCAAAATGAGCGAAGAATTACTCATCAAAGACATTATGGTCAAACCCCTGACCATCTCGAAATCAGCGGCTATCACCGATGCGCTCGACAAGATGCTGGACGAAGAAGCGGATCCGCTGATTGTCACCAACAATGGCAGTGTTATGGGGACCATTTCCCGCAAGGCCATCGCAGAAACGCTCGGCAGCAGGAAGTCGTCCGTCGTTGCCCCCGCAAAGATCCATGTCGCGAACCAGACCGATGAGGATTTCACCATTGCATACCCCGACCAGAATTCGGATATCCTCATCCCGCTTCTGCAGGAATACAAAATCGTCGTGGTTCTCGACAACGAGCACCGCCTGGTGGGCCAGGTCAGTGCAACCGACCTTCTCAAGGTGATGCGTCCCGAAACGATTGCCGAGCACGTCATGCAGACCGCGTACACTATCCGGTCCGACGAGCGTGTCGTTCATCTCCGCCGCAGAATGCTCGATGAGAATATCAGCAAGTTCATTGTCATGGATGACGGCGAGATGATGGGGATCGTGACGGAAACCGATGTCGCAAAGGCGATGAAGGCATTCCGTGAACTGGTCGACGACAAATACCAGGATCACCGCATCAGGAACCTGCTGGTCAAGGATATCATGACCGCACCGGTCCTTTCCGTCGATATCGGCGAGGAAGTGTCGGCGATCACGGAGATGATCGTCACGAAAAATATCAGTGCCCTGCCGGTCACGAACGGCGGCAAACTGGTCGGAATGATCACAAAGCAGGCGCTGATAAGCGCTTTGTAACGTTTCCGGCCCTGTCACCCTATTTTTCTGAATTTTTCCGCAGACCGGCATGCGTTCCGGCCGCATCCCCGGCATTTTTTGGGCGCCGTTCTTCGTCGCCCGTCTGCCGGACAACGTATCGTCTGCCCCTTACCGCCGCGGTCTGTTCCCGGATGCACCGGCGGCAGTATGGCGATGTATTTTTTGTCTTGCAGGCACAGTATACGAACAATGAAATCAATGCATCCGGTCACTCCCGTACAGCCAACGGACTCCGTGGCGAAACTTCTGGAAGGCATGAGCCGGACCGGGTTTCAGGGCAGGAAACTCGGCGAATCTCTTGAGATCTGGTCGCGGATGATCGAGGATGAAGGCTGTGTCATCATGCTCGGACTGTCAGGAGCGATGATCCCTGCAGGGATGCAGCAGTGCCTGATTGAGCTGGTCCGGCGACGGTATGTCGATGTCATCGTCTCGACGGGTGCCAATATCTTTCACGACACCTGCGAACATCTCGGCGTCAGGCACTACCTCGGTCACCATCATGTCGATGACGAGGAACTCTTCTCCAAAGGCGTGGACCGGATATATGATGTCTTTGCTTATGAAGGCCAGTTCAGGAATGTCGATGCGGCAATAGCATCGTTTGCCCGGGATATCGCACCGTTTGAGGGTTCGTCACGGGCATTCATCCGCCGCCTCGGCGCATGGCTCCGCACGGAGAAACCGTCAGGCACGTCCCTTGTCGCCACCTGCGAGAAGCACGGTGTACCGGTATTCATTCCCGCCCTGTGCGATTCTTCGATCGGCATCGGCCTTGTCATGGCCCGCCGGGACGGGACTCCCGTCAATGTCGACCAGATTGCGGACACCGATGAAATAACGGCAATCGTCGAATCCGCCAAAAAGACGGGCGTGATCTATGTCGGGGGCGGGGTGCCCAAGAATTTCATCCAGCAGACGCAGGTGATTGCGTCCATTCACGAACACCAGTGTGGCGGCCATGCCTATGCCATCCAGTACACCGCCGATGCCCCCCACTGGGGCGGATTGTCGGGATGCACCTTTGAGGAGGCGATAAGCTGGGGCAAAGAGGCGCCGCTGAGTCCGCGTGTGCAGTGCTTCTGCGACGCGACGATTGCCCTGCCGATCATCACCTCCGGGCTGATCGGGCGCGGGTGCACCCGAAAGCATATTCCCGAGGTCAGGAACCACAATCCTTAAACCTCTCCCCCGCATATTAATTAGAACACCGTTCATGGAGCAGCACCCATGCTGCGAGTGTCGAAAGATGCGAGATTATCTCTGTTGAGGTAGCCAAGCCTGGTATGGCGCGGGTTTGCTAAACCCGTGTCCCTCTGGGACTCGAGGGTTCAAATCCCTCCCTCAGCGCTTTGAGACTGGATCTCAATGTGAGGCGGTTGCATGGAAGAAGAAGAAATAAAATACTTCGTACGAGTGAAAAACACCGATCTGGACGGCACCAAGGCCGTGCATATCGCCCTGACCGGGATTGCCGGCATAGGGCTGCACACATCCGGGATTATTTCCCGCATGGCCAGGGTCAACCCGCGTGCAATCCTCGGTCGGCTTGATGATGAGAGTGTCGAACGCATCCGGGAAGTTGTCGAAAACTACTCCTCCGCGGTCCCGACATGGATGCTCAACCGGCAGAAAGATGTCTACACCGGAGAGGCGAAACAGCTTTTCGGCACGGATCTCCGGATGGCAATCGAGGACGACATCAACCGCATGCGCAAAATCCGCTGTTACCGCGGCATACGCCATGAGACCGGTCAGAAGGTCCGTGGTCAGCGCACCAAATCAACCGGAAGAACCGGCACGACCGTCGGTGTCAGGAAGAAGAAGAAGTAAGCGGTGATTGCATGGGCTATCCTGGAAAAAACCATAAACAGTACGATACACCGAAACGGCGTTTCGAAAAAGGCCGGATTGAGGACGAGATGCGCATCGTCATCGAGTACGGCCTCCGCAACAAGCGTGAGCTCTGGAAGGCGCAGAGCATGCTCCGCCGGTACCGCCGTGCGGCGCGTGACCTCCTCTCGCTGATGGCAGCATCGACGGACGAAGCGCAGATCGAGCGCAAAAAAGACCAGCTTCTCGGCCACCTGAACCGCTTCGGTCTGCTTGGCGAGAATGCCGGCATCGACGATGTGCTCGGCATGAAAGTGGAGAGCGAACTCGAGCGCAGGCTTCAGACACTGGTGTACCGGCAGGGTCTTGCACGATCCCCCAAACAGGCGCGGCAGTTCATTACGCACGGCCATGTCGCCATTGGCGGCCGCAAGGTTACCATCCCCGGGTATCGCGTCAGGCGCTCCGAAGAAGGGCAGCTCGGATACTACGGGCGGTCGCCACTGACCAATGACGTTCATCCCGAGCGCTCGCGCATTGTCCGTTCAGGAGGTCGTTAACGATGGCAGACGACAAGGAAAAATGGGGTATCGCCCATATTTTCGCGTCCTTTAACAATACGATCATCACGATCACCGATCTCTCCGGTGCCGAAACGGTCACCAAGAGCAGCGGTGGCATGGTGGTCAAGCAGGACCGCAACGAAAGTTCACCGTATGCAGCAATGCAGATGGCGACAAATGTTGCCCAGGCGGCACGCGAGAAGGGCATCGTCGGTGTACATGTAAAGGTTCGCGCACCCGGGAGGGGAAAGCAGCGCAGCCCCGGTCCCGGCGCCCAGGCGGCCATTCGTGCTCTTGCCCGTGCCGGAATGCGTATCGGACGGATTGAAGATGTAACCCCGGTGCCGCACGACGGCATCCGTGCAAAGGGCGGGAGAAGAGGCAGGAGAGTCTGATGCACATCGCAATCACCAGGCTGGACGAACATATTGCACGATTCACGCTCTCCGGAACAACCCCGGCATTTGCCAATGCGTTCCGCAGGGCGATGATCAGTGAGGTTCCCACGCTTGCCATCGAGGACGTGCGCATCTATGACAATAACAGTGCGCTCTTCGATGAGATGCTTGCCCATCGGCTTGGCCAGATCCCGCTGCACACCGATCTCGAGACCCTCGTTGCCGCAGACCAGTGTTCATGCGGCGGTGTCGGGTGTCCGGGATGCTGCGTCACCTATACCCTGAGTGTTGAAGGCCCGAAAATGGTCTACTCCGGCGATCTCATTCCGGAGGATCCAAAAGCAGCACCGGTTCACGATAATATCCCTATCGTGAAACTGATCGACGGACAGAAGATCGTCCTCGAAGCCCGGGCTGTCATCAACACCGGCAAGGAACACGCGAAGTGGCAATCCACGATCGCATGCGGCTACAAGGCATACCCGGTCATCCGAATCGACGACCGGTGCGATGCCTGCGGCATGTGTGTCGAGGAGTGCCCCCGCGGTGTGTTGCGGACGGGCGGCAGAACGGTCGAGATTGTGGACGGAAGGCTTGAATATTGTTCGCTCTGCAGGCTCTGCGAGCGGGCATGCCTTGCGGGCGGTATCGGCGAACAGCCGGCTATCCATGTTACCCCGGATCCCAGCCGCTATATTTTTGTAGTGGAGAGCGACGGGTCGCTTCCGGTCAGGGAGATCATGGAGCGCGCACTGCTGTTCCTGAAACGGCAATCCAAAGACCTGGTGGATATATTACGCGATATTTCTGGAGGGACTGCAAATGAAACGAGCAGTTAACAAAACCAATCCCCGCCTCGGCAATCTGATAACGATGCTCAAGGAAGCATCCCGGATAAACGAGGCAAATATCTGGCGAGAGATTGCAAAACGACTGGAGTCACCGGGAAGGAACTTTGCGGAAGTGAATGTCAGCAAGATCAACCGCTACGCACATCCCGGGGAGACCATCCTGGTCCCCGGCAAGGTGCTCGGCAGCGGCGTGCTGACGCAGTCGGTTGTCGTTGCAGCGCTCAATTTCAGCGATGCCGCCAGCAGCAAGATCGAACAGGCAAACGGGAGATGTATAAGCATCGAGGATCTCGTCCGGGATAACCCGAACGGGAGCCGGGTGAGAATTCTGAGGTGAGAAAGACAATGGTTACCGTTATCGATGCCGACGGACTTATCCTCGGGCGACTGGCAAGCATTGTTGCAAAACGGACGCTCGATGGTGAAGAAATCGCGATCGTCAATGCTGAAAAGACCGTCATATCCGGTTCGAGGGTAACGACCCTTGTCCATTACGACACCAAGGTCAAACGCGGTTCCCGGGAAGGCGGGCCGTTCTTCCCCCGGCGACCCGATCATATCCTGAAGCGGACCATCCGCGGCATGCTGCCGTACAAGCGCCAGCGCGGTGCCGAGGCTTTGAAACGCGTCAAGGTCTATGTGGGCATTCCCCGCGAATTTGCCGGACAGGAACGTGAAACCCTCGAGGAAGCGCACGTGGACCGCTTAAGCAGCCCGCGGTTCGTGACCCTCGGAACCCTGAGCACCAGGCTCGGAGCCAAATTCTGATTGGGGTGATTCAATGGTGAAAGTAATCAACACAAGTGGAAAAAGAAAAACGGCAATTGCCAGGGCGACGCTCAAGGAAGGAGCCGGCAGGATTCGCATCAACTCCGTTCCGCTCGAAATCTACGGCACCGAGCTGATCCGGATGAAGATCTCCGAACCGCTCCTTCTCCTCCCCGACGCGCAGTCAGGCATCGATATCACCATCGATGTAAAGGGCGGCGGCGTTATGGGGCAGGCAGAGGCTGTCCGCACCGCGCTGGCCAGGGGCATCCTGAAGTGGTACAATGATCCCCAGATCAAAGATGCCTACTTAACTTACGACCGTACGCTGCTCGTCAACGACTCGCGCCAGAAAGAAACGAAGAAGCCGCATGGGCGTGGCGCACGCAAGAAATTCCAAAAGTCTTATCGTTGAGATGAACGAAATTATAGAGAGAGATCGATCTATATGATACCAATCCGATGTTTTACCTGCGGTAAGGTGATCTCCACCGCGTGGGAAGAGTACAAACAGCGGAAGGAGGCCGGTGAGGATCCCAAAGAGATCCTCAACGATCTCGGCCTGGAGCGGTATTGCTGCAGGCGCATGCTGTTGACGCACAAGGAGATTATAGATGATCTTATCCCGTATCAGTGAGGGGTCGTGGGGTAGCCTGGAATCCTATGGCGTTCGGGATGCTGTAACCTGAGTTCAAATCTCAGCGACCCCATCCAATTTATTATTACAACGAATTTTGAGGACACATGAAGGAATCATCGTATACTCGATATGAGAGAGCCAGAATCATCGGCGCACGCGCTCTGCAGATATCGATGGGTGCCCCTGTCCTTATCACAACAGCAAGCATTGATCCTCTGGAGATAGCAATCGAAGAATTCCGGAAGGATGTAGTTCCCATTACCGTGAAGAGAATGAAGTGATCGGATGACGACCATTACCTCCATAACCCTGAGAAAAATTCTCGACAGTCGCGGAAATCCGACCGTTGAAGCGGATATCTGGACTGAAAACGGATTTGGCAGGGCCGCTGCCCCAAGCGGTGCCAGTACCGGCACCTTTGAGGCAAAGGCACTTCCCGTGCCCGAAGCGATCGATTATGCCCGGTCCGCCGTCATCCCGTCATTGATCGGTGAGGATGCGCTGGACCAGACCGGTTTCGACGCACTTCTCCGTGAAATCGACGGAACGCCGGATTTCAGCACCATCGGGGCGAACGTCGCTGTCGCGCTGTCGCTTGCACACGCGAAGGCGGCAGCTTCATCCCTCAACCTCGACCTGTTCCGGTATCTTGGCGGGGCATTCGTCACCGACACGCCCCTGCCCCTCGGGAATGTGATCGGCGGCGGCGCCCACGCGGCGGATGCAACCGATATTCAGGAATTCCTTATCGTGCCGACCGGCGCGATGAATGCCGAGGAGGCAATTTTCACCAATGCCGCGGTCCATAAAAAGATCAAGGAGCTGCTGGTGTCCCGCGGAAAAGGGTGCGGAAAGGGTGACGAGGGTGCCTGGGCACCGAAAGTCGAAGACCGGGAGGCCTTTGAACTGGTGAGCGAAGCGATTGCTGCAATATCCGATGAAACAGCTGTTGAGATCAGCATGGGGCTCGATGTCGCGGCGAGCGAACTCTGGAAAGACGAGGCATATGCCTATCGCGATGCCAAACGCAGCACGGAAGATCAGATTGCATATATTGCAGACCTCGTCGACCATTACGGGCTGGTATATGTCGAAGATCCCCTCCACGAGGAGGATTTTGAAGGATTTTCACGCCTCACCGATGAAGTCGGCGATCGCTGCCTGATCTGTGGCGACGACCTGTTTGTCACCAATGTCGACCGGATTGAAACCGGCATCGAGGAGAATGCGGCCAATTGCGTCCTCATCAAACCGAACCAGATCGGAACACTTTCCGACACGTTCGAGGCGGTGCGCCTTGCACACGCAAATGGCATGGAGACGGTGATGAGCCACCGTTCCGGTGAAACGACCGATGAAACCATTGCGCATCTCGCGACAGCATTCGGCTGCATTTACATTAAAACCGGCGCTGTTGGCGGGGAGCGGATTGCAAAACTCAATGAACTTGTGCGAATAGAGGAGATGATATTTTGACGTCGAATGACTTGGAAATCGAACTGAAAGAGTCCCTCGTCCCCGTCGAGGAGTACCTTGCCGCAGGTGTGCACATCGGTACCCAGCAGAAAAGCCAGGACATGATGAAGTTCATCTACCGCGTCCGCGGAGACGGACTTTACATTCTTGACATTCAGGAAACCGACAAAAGAATCAAGACCGCTGCGGCATTCATCGCGAAGTACCAACCGACAAAAGTTCTGGTTGTCACGTCGCGCCAGTACGGCCAGTACCCGGCAAAGAAGTTTGCCGATGCCATCGGCGGCATGTCGGCAGTCGGGCGGTTTATTCCCGGTATGCTGACGAACCAGAACATCATGGGATATGTCGAACCCGATGTGCTGGTCGTCACCGATCCTATCGGCGACTCCCAGGCTGTCACCGAAGCGGTGCAGTGCGGCGTACCCATCGTTGCGCTCTGCGATACGAACAACATGACCAGTTTCGTCGATCTGGTCATCCCGACGAACAACAAGGGCCGCAAAGCTCTCTCGATGGTATATTATCTCCTGACCCGGGAAGTGCTCCGGCTTCGGGGGGTAGCGACATCACTCACTCCCGAAGATTTCGAAACCGATCTGTAATGGTGTAACGGAGGGTTATGCACATGACACGGAGACCCAGTGTCGCGGGAATGTTCTATCCCGATAATCCCTCCCGTCTTCGAGAGATGATCACGACTTTTTTTCAGCGTGCCGGCGTGCCGGGTTCGGCAATGGGTGTTGTTTCACCGCATGCCGGGTATGTATATTCCGGTCATGTGGCAGCCAGGGCCATCAATGCACTTCCGAAGGATTTTGCCGGAACCATCATCATCATCGGTCCGAGCCATGAGGGGTATATGACCTGCGCATCAGCCGAACCGTGGGCAACACCGCTCGGAACCGTTGAAAACGATACCGGGCTGGTGGATGCGCTCGATATTCCGGTCGATGAATTCTCACACCGTAACGAGCACTCCCTTGAAGTGCAGGTCCCCTTCATCCAGACACATCTCCCTGAAGCGAAAATTGCACCGGTCATGATGGGTAACCAGACGCTTCGGGCTGCGGAACACCTTGCAGAGAGGATCCTGCATGCGATCAGGAGCACAAACCACGACGTCCGTATCGTAGCATCGAGTGATTTTTCCCACTATGTTCCCGAATCGGTTGCGCAGCAGCAGGATAATTATGCCATCGAAGCGCTCGCCGCCCTCGATGTGGCGGAGTTTTACCGGCGGATCCGTGATGAAGGCGTCAGTGCCTGCGGATACGGCCCCATCTGTACGATGTGCCTGGTTTGCCGCGAACTTGGCGCCGGGCATGCCGACCTGCTGCAGTATACGACCAGTGCCGAGATGTCGGGCGATACGAGCCATGTTGTCGGCTATGCTGCGATCGCGGTGATGTGAATGGCGACGTGGAGCGCCCCGGGCAAGGTGTTTCTTTTCGGGGAGCATGCGGTTGTCTTCGGAAAACCCGGCATTGCCATGGCGGTCAAGCCGCGGGTGTATGTCACCGTCAGGAAAGGGCGCCACCCGCCCCGGGTGAAGTCACCGTACATCGAGGGCTGTTTTTCCGAGATGGATGTCAAAGGGAGCGTCTACGTGCATTCCCAGCTGCCCAGCTCGTCCGGGCTCGGGTCGTCCGCTGCGGTGACGGTTGCCACCCTCTCCGCCATCAACGATGAATTCGATCTCGGACGAACACGGGCGGACATAGCAGATATGGCCTTTGCGATCGAGAAAAAAGTCCAGAAAGGCCGTGCCAGCCCTACCGATACCTATGTGTCCTCGCACGGGGGGATTGTCCTGATAAAGGAAGGCACCAAACGCCGCCTCCCGCCGCAGTCGTTCAATATCGTCATCGGCAATACCCTGGTTTCACACAGCACGTCGCGCATGGTCGAAATGGTGGGTTCGTTTAAGCAGCAGGAACCGGATATCGTTGATCCTATTCTCGACTCGATAGACGCCGTATGCATGACCGCAATCCACCACCTCTCTGACCCGAAAATCCTCGGCAGATACATGGATATCAACCATGCGCTTCTTGAAGCGCTCGGCGTCAGCCATCCGACACTCACCCGCCTTGTCATGGCCGCCCGTGCCGCAGGGGCGTACGGTGCAAAACTGACCGGAGCAGGCGGCGGAGGATGCATGATTGCCCTCTGCCCCAAGCGTTCGAAGACGCGGGTCGCCGGAGCCATCGAAGGGTGCGACGCAAAGGCGATCATCACCACCATTGATACCGATGGAGCGCGGAAGGAACATGAAGGAAAGATTGCTCGTAAAACTGGGCGGTAGCGTCATTACCGACAAAGCAGGAGACTGCACCATCAACCGGTCGCGTCTGGAAGAGATCGCGGAAATACTTGCATCCCATGCGCAGTGCCAGATCATTCTCGTTCACGGGGCAGGCTCATGCGGACATCCTGAAGCAAAACGGCATCATCTTGATAAGGGAGTAGATCAGAATAATATATCAGGTATATTTATCACGCATCAGGCAGTCCGAAAACTCAACGATGCCGTGGTAAATGCGCTTCGTACCAACGGCGTGGAAGCTATAGGGATGCATCCACTGGATGCATGTGTGGCAGATGAGGGTCGCATCGTTGCATTTGATTGCGAACCGATACGGCTGCTTGTGGAACACGGAGTCGTGCCGGTGCTTCACGGCGATGTCGTGATGGACCGGGCACGGGGCGCCTGCATTGCTTCGGGCGACCAGCTCATCCGGTACCTTGCCCGTCCTCTGGGCGTGGACCGGATCGGCCTGGCGACCGATGTCGCGGGCGTTCTTACAAACGGAACAGTCATTCCCCGAATCGACGAAAAAACCGCAGAAACACTTTCCATTGGAGAATCAGCAAATACTGACGTCACGGGAGGAATGAAAGGGAAGATCAGCGAATTGCTCGCGCTTGCGCGTGAGGGAACTGAATCGGAGATCTTTCACGTTTCGTGCCTCGGCGACTTTCTGGCCGGACGCAACCACGGCGGAACAGTGGTTAAACACACCATCGGGGATTCGTACTAGACGCCCCGCGCAATAAGCAATAGTGCGGCAATCCCGATATTCCAGATATTTCAGAGGGGGGATTAGCGATCGAACCCAGGACACAGACTTCGTCCAGGAAGCGGGATCACCTTGTGATCTGCTCCGAACAACAGATAGAGCGGGGGTGGACCGGATTTGACGACGTACGGCTGGTGCACAATGCACTCACCGAATGCGATCTCGGATCCATTTCAACGGAGACCCGGTTTCTCGGGCATACGCTTGGTTCTCCGCTGTTTATCGCTGCAATGACCGGAGGCCATCCCGACACCCGTGACGTCAACATGCGGCTTGCCCGTGCCGCGGATCGGTTCGGCCTCGGCATGGGCGTGGGATCGCAGCGTGCTGCGATTGAAAATCCCGAACTTGAGGACAGTTTCACGGTTGTCCGGGAGGAGGCGCCGAAAGCGTTCCTCTGCGGCAATCTCGGGATCATCCAGCTCCGGGACCACGGGATTGAATGGGCGGATCGCGCCGTGGAGATGATTGACGCACAGGCCCTGTGCATCCACCTTAATCCCCTGCAGGAGGCACTGCAGCCGGAGGGCGATCATGATGCACGCAACTGTGTCGCCGCCCTTGCCGAACTCTGTGCCGATGTGTCGTATCCGGTGATTGTAAAAGAGACCGGATCGGGCATCTCGCGTGAAGCCGCGCGCAAGCTCTGGTCAATCGGCGTGAGCGCCATCGACACCGGCGGATGGGGTGGGACATCGTGGGCAGCGGTTGAATGCGCCCGTGCCACGGATGTGCACCTCGCGAGGCTGGGGCCGCAGTTTGCCGACTGGGGAATACCGACCGCAGTCAGTCTCTGCGAGGTCGCCGGCACCGGCGGTCCGGTCATTGCCACCGGCGGCATCCGATCGGGCACCGATATCGCCAAGGCACTGGCCCTCGGTGCGGACCTCTCAGGCGTCGCCCTGCCTTTGCTCAAACCGGCGATGAACGACGAAAAAATGCTGCATGATGTCATCGACATGATGCACCGGCAGCTGAAAGTAGCAATGTTTTGCACCGGGTCGGATACTGTTTCCCGGATGAAAAAAGTCAGAACCTATATTACCGGATTAACCGGTCGTATGATAGAATCGGAGGAATAACATGGATATTGAGATAGTTGCAGTAGGCGGCTACAACGAAGTCGGACGCAATATGACCGCCGTCCGCTGCGGAAAGGAAATTGTCATTTTTGATATGGGGCTTCGGCTCGACCAGATCATGATTCATGAGGATGCCGAAGTCGAAAATATGCACTCCCTCGATCTCATCGAGATGAAGGCTATCCCCGATGATACGATTATGAACACCGTGGAGGGCACGGTCAAGGCAATAGTGTGCACGCACGGGCACCTTGATCATATCGGCGCCATCCCGAAACTTGCGCACCGCTATAATGCCCCCATTATCGGCACTCCCTACACAGCCGAACTGATTCGCCAGCAGATAGCCGGCGAACAGAAATTCGGGGTGAACAACAAGATTTTCACCCTGAAGGCCGGGCAGAAGTACACGCTTTCCCAGTCCGTCACGCTCGAATTCGTCCGGATGCAGCACAGCATCATCGACACGGTGATGGCGGTGCTGCACACCCCCCATGGGGCTGTCATCTATGCAAACGACTTCAAACTCGACAGGACACCGGTCATCGGCGCTCCGCCCGATTTTGCACGTCTTCGCGAGATTGGCAAGGAAGGCGTGCTGGCGCTCATTGTCGAGAGCACCAATGTCATGACAAAGGGCAGGACGCCAAGCGAGCGCGTGGCGCGTGATCTTGTCCGGGATGTCATGGCGAGCTACGAAGACGACAAATGCGCGATGATCGTGAGCACCTTCTCCTCCCATATCGCCCGTGTCAAGACCATTGCGGAGTGCGCCCATGAAATCGGAAGGAAACCCGTCCTTCTCGGCAGATCCATGGAGCGGTATGCATCGACGGCCGAACAGCTCAAGCTCGTCGGTTTTCCCGACACGCTGAGCATGTTCGGAAACCGGAGGACCGTGGACCGGACATTCAAGCGGATGATGAAATCAGGCAAGGAAAATTTTGTGCCTATCGTCACCGGCCATCAGGGTGAGCCCGGGGCCATCCTGACCCGTCTGGCTACGGGTGACACGCCGTACCGGCTTGATAAGGGGGATAAGGTTCTCTTTTCCGCAAAAGTCATCCCGAACCCGATGAATTACGGTCAGCGCCATATGCTCGAAACGCGGTTGAAAATGCGGGGTGTGCGGCTTTTTGACGAGCTCCACGTGAGCGGGCACGCATACCGGGAAGACCATTATGAACTGCTCCACCTGCTCAATCCCCAGCATATTATACCTTCGCACGGGAATATTGATATGACCGGGGGCTACACCCAGCTGGCGGAGGAGTGCGGCTATACGCTGGGCAATGACGTCCACATTCTCAGGAACGGCAAACGGATCACATTCAAAAATTAGGTGGGAGAGGCGATGGAACTTCATGAGTACCTGCAAAAAGCGGCTGATATCGTTGATAAAGAACTCTTTCGGAACTATGGCAGTGTTTTCGGGGATCTGGACAAGGCTTCGGCCCATCTGCTCCTGGCCGGCGGCAAGCGTCTCCGCCCTGCCGTAGTGCTGCTCGCTGCTGATGCGGTGCGCAAGGGAAGTGCGATGGACATACTCCCGGCAGCGCTCGCTCTCGAAGTGACGCACACGTTCACCCTTATCCATGATGATATCATGGACGGCGATTCCGTGCGCCGTGGCGTGCCCACCGTACATACGCAATGGAATGAAGCCACCGCCATTCTCGCCGGGGATGTCCTGTATGCCCAGGCATTTGAGCTGATTGCCAAATCGATGGCACCCGAGGGTGCCCGTGTTCGTGCGATGATGCTGCTGGCCCGCACCTGTGTCGATATCTGCCGCGGGCAGCACCTCGACATCACCTTCGCCGAGCGCAATAACGTGTCGGCAATGGAATACCTCGATATGGTGGCGAAAAAGACGGGGGCATTGTATGCCGCTGCAGCTGCCATCGGCGGCATTCTTGCCGGCGGAACAGCCGGACAGGTCAAGGCGCTCCATGACTGGGGCATGAATTCCGGGATGGCTTTCCAGATCCAGGATGATATTATCGATCTTTGTGCGGATGCGGAGAAAAGCGGCAAGGATCGCGCTTCGGATCTGCGTGAGGGAAAACAGACGCTGATTGCCATCCGTGCGCGTGAAAAAGGTGTGGATCTTGCTCCCTACCGCCGGCATGATCTCTCGGGCGACGAGATCGACGCCGCTATCCGGCTGCTGGAAGGAGCAGGCGTGATCGATGAGGTCCGCGCCGTAGCGGATGAAAGGGTGGCGACGGCAAAGAAAGCCCTGCAGAACCTTCCAGAATCCGAAGAGCGGGAGTACCTTTCCCGGATCACAGATTATTTTGTGACCAGAGGGTTCTGAAAATGGAAGAAGATCCACGCGGGCTCCTTCTGGTCTATGCACTGCAGAATGCAGTGCAGCATAACAGCGTTCCCAAAGCAGGCACCGTGCTTGGGACCCTCCTCGGGAAACACCCCGAATATCGTTCCCGTATCCAGGAAGCAAAGCACCTGCTCGCCGAGGTTCTTGCCGAGGTTGAAGGGATGCCTCCGGCAGAACGGGAAGCAATGCTTGCCCGTCTGGCGCCAGACCTGCTGGCACCGAAAGCGGGTAAAAGGCCGCGCGAACAGGAGCTGCCGCCGCTTGAAAATGCGGAACAGGGCGTTGTGATGCGCTTTGCACCCAATCCGAGCGGCCCGCTGCATCTCGGCCATGCCAGGGCGGCATACCTCAACGATTACTATGTCCGCCGGTACGGCGGGCGGTATGTCCTGCGTATCGAGGACACCGATCCCCGCAGGGTCGAGGAGGAGAATTACGGCCTCCTGCTCGATGACATCGACTGGCTCGACCTTGCCGTGACGGAAATCGTATACCAGAGCGACCGGATGGATATCTATTACGACTATTGCCGCCGGTTGATAGAACTCGAGGGCGCCTATGTCTGCACCTGCGAGGCGGAGCTTTTCAGATCGCTCAAGCTTGAAAAAAAGGCCTGCCCGTGCCGATCGCAGAATGTTGAGGAGAATCTCGGGCTCTGGGACCGGATGCTTTCGGGATTGTTCCATGAAGGAATGGTGACGGTCCGGGTGCGGACCGATCTGGCCCATCCTGACCCTGCAATGCGTGATTTCTCGATATTCCGCATTGTCGACACTCCCCCTCACCCGCGGTGCGAAGCACGGGTATATCCGCTGATGAATTTCTCGGTCGTCGTCGACGATCATCTGCTGGGAATCACCCATGTCATCAGAGGAAAGGATCATATTGCCAATACGCGGCGCCAGCAGTATATCTATGACTATTTCGGATGGAAGCCCCCGTATTACCTGCATTACGGGAGGATGTCGATAGAGGGTGTCGTCCTCTCAACGTCGGCAATGAAAGAGGGCATCCGGGAGCACCGGTATACGGGGTGGGATGATCCCCACCTGGGAACCCTCAAGGCGATTGCACGGCGGGGCATCCTCCCCGGGGCGGTGCGAAGCGCGATCATCGATATCGGCGTCGGCGAGACCGACATTTCGTTTTCCTGGGAGAACCTGTATGCCAAGAACAAAGCACTGGTCGATCCGGATGCGAACCGGTATTTCTTCGTCCCGCAACCGGTACTGTGCAGGGTGGCTGGTGCCGGCGATCAGACGGCGCATGCACTGCTCCACCCGAACCATCCCGAACGGGGGTCCCGGGACCTGGCGTTCCGTGGGGGCATCTATGTCTCGCCGGATGATGTTTCCGGGCATGCGCTGGTGCGGCTGAAGGATCTCTTCAATGTCCGGATACATGAGGAGAAAGGGACGTTCCGCCTTGAATATGCAGGCGATTCCCTCGAAGAAGTACGTGCTGCCAGGGCACCGATTGTCCAGTGGCTGCCGGAAGAAACCGTAGTGCCATGCCTGCTCAGAAAGCCGGAAGGGGATATCCCCGGGCTCTGCGAACCGGCAGTCGCCGGAGAAGCAGGGAAAGTCGTTCAATTTGAGCGTGTGGGATTCGTGCGGATCGATAGTGCCGGCAGCGAAGGCGTGCAGGCATATTATGCCCACCGGTAATCCGGCACCGGATCGACGGCAATTCGCATCGCGAAAAAACAAGGGAATCATGCCTGTCCCACGGAAAGCGGGGGATTCGGGGCAATTCCCCCTTTCTCTCCGCTCTCGGGCATCTGCAGGCACACTGCAGACCGTGTTGCATTCCAGGATGGATATGTGGCATGGATCGGAATGATGGTTTTCGTGAAAAGCGATCATCAGATATGCAGTACCGATAATCACCTGGCCCCGAACTCACCCGGAGCAATTATTGCCCTCCCGTACGCCCAATAACGCACGGTAACACACTCGTATCCACGCACGTCGGCATGCTTTACGCAATACCATTTATTCATACACCAGCGTATATAAATGAACATATGCCATGCAATAGTGCCCGGCATGGCGGATGAAATGCGCTTTTATCCTTCCCCGTCCTATAGAGAGGAGACATGTCGAATATCACTGTGGCAGTCCTTGGATCTCAGGAGTATTCCAGGGGAATCGGAAAGGCGGGCACTGCAACGGATATTACGTTTTATAACCTGAAACGGGGCGACGATACCGTTACGATGATCGAACCCTCACGGTATCCGGAGAGGATACAATCGCTCTTTTTTGCCGTATCCATGGCGGATATGGCGATCCTTGTTGTGGACGAGATCACTCCTGTTTTCGGGGAAACGGTCGTCATGCTCAATGCTGTGGGCATCCGGAAAGGGTATCTCATCCTCAGAAATTATCTTGAGCGTTCCTCCCTCGCACCGCTCATCAAAGGGACCGTGCTCGAAGGGTATGCCTGTATCAATGATGATGCCGTCGCTCTGCGCGAACTCCTGCTGCGTGACGCGGCATCATGGGTGCATAACGTTGGTTCCGCACGTGCCGGTGTGGTACCCATCGATCATCACTTCAATGTCAAGGGAATCGGGACGGTCATTCTCGGCACGGTCACGGTCGGTTCCATTCACCGCCATGACACCCTCACCGTTATGCCCGGAACGATGACAACGCAGATCCGTTCCATCCAGAAACATGATGACGATTGCGATTCGGCAACCGCTGGCGACCGGGTCGGGCTTGCCCTGAAAAACATCGATGCCGAAGATCTCGATCGCGGCTATGTTCTCACGAACGATCCGAGGATTCGTATGACGGAGACAATTGAAGGGCGCGCAGATCTCGGAGACTTCTGGAAGACGCCGCTCTATGCAGGCATGGTGCTGCATATCGGGCACTGGATGCAGTTTGTGACGGCCCGCGTCGAACGGGTGGATCAGGGGAGCGACGCAAAGCACCCCAACGTGCAGATTGTCCTCGATAAACCGCTCGTATACCTACCGGGGGACAGAGCGGTGGTTCACCATCTGGATGCGGGAAAACTCCGGGTTGCAGGCACGATCGATTTGCTCGTGTAAAAAGGCTCTTTTCTTTTCCCTCTCGAATGAGGATATCGTGCGGTCCTTCGGGAAGTGCCCCACCGGTCTGCACCGGCAGCGGCTTAAAAACGGGCCCTGCTTTCCGTATGACGGATTTATTGCCTATCGGCCTTTCGGATGGGCAATTTTGAAAAATGCGCGCAAAAAGCCAAGGTCCGGATTTGAACCGGAGTGTAGTCGCTCTGCAGGCGACCGCGTGGCCGCTCCGCCACCTTGGCCCGGCTACCTATTGGATTTTAGGGCATTTAAGGTGTATGTTTTTCTGCCACGCTCTCTTGAAAACGGAGTCGAAATGCAGTGCCGCCACCACATCCCGCAGGATTGAAAAAGGCAGAGTACTGGATGGGAATGCCCGACCTATTTTAGTCCAATTTGCCACGGAGCCGGTATCGGCAGTCAATTCGGACGAAATCGCCACTTTTCAAAGGATAATACTTAATTATTAAATGACGTATACTCACCTTTATGGCATCAGCAGGGGAACTGTATCGCGCTATCGTTGTCATATTCGTTTTATTATGCATACTGCCGTCGTATGCCGGGGCAATCACGGTCAGTATGGCCGAAGGCATGCTGAATACCACCCAGCAGGAGGATGTTACGGTCGAATTTGCCGTGGAAGTCAGCGATCTCCCAAAACAGGCAGCTTTTCTGGAAATGGAGAGCGATCTTACAACATACAGGGAATACGCCCTCTGGAATCTGTCTCCGCGTGAAAAGTGGGAACTTGCAGGGGGAGATGATGCCTTTTCCGAACAGCGGATTGTCCTTACCATCACCGGCGACTGGACACAGCCGGTGCTGGTTAAGGTTTCAGGCAAAGTCCCCGTCATCACGGAAGTCAAACAGTATGACGGCATCGTCCTGACAAAGCGCTCGACCCGACGCAGCGGTTTTACGTATTACCGGATTCAGGCGCTCGATGAGAAGGGGTATCCCGTTGGAACGGCAGTGACAGCCACCTTTAATATTGCCATTCCTGAAGAGGAGCAGTTCAAAGAAAGGCTCAATGCCGTACAGGACTCCCAGATCCGCCCGATTATATCCGGACTGTATGACAAAGGGCTGACGCAGGAAGCCTATCAGCTGCTGGTGTATGCGGAATCGCCCAAACCCAGCACCGTGCCGCTCTGGCTCTTTGCGACAGGCATTCTTCTTGTCGCACTTGCCGGGTTCTTCATCGGCCAGCGGAGAGGTATCGCACTCGAACGAAAAAAGAGGGACATCAAGGGGGATTAAACAATGGCTAACGAAGCAATGGATCGCGGAAGGGCATTTCAGATGCCCGATGAACTGA
>JAAEEQ010000169.1 GCA_013415665.1 Methanomicrobiales archaeon | reverse complement strand
CTCGCCGTTGAATTCGGCGGAGAAGACCCGTATCATCCCGGACCCGAACGCGGCATAGAGATCGCGGTAATAGCCTTCGGGGGCGACCCGCACGGTTCCCTGCAGGAGGAGGCGTTCCCGCACGGTATGCACGATCTCTTCGTAACGGTCATACCCCCCTTCGGAAACGGTCACGCCCTCACGGAGTGCACGGTTGATGGAGACCCGGGCCTGCCGGTCAAAGCCCTGCCAGGCTGCCGCCTCGCCCCCGGACAGGTCAAGGCGGTAGGTGTAATAGGGATCGACATCGTATCCCGCCCACCGGAGCGGGCGCGCATCGGAAAGTCCCGGGGGCGTGAGGATGCGGACGAACCTGCACCGCATCCGGTCGAAGAGAAACCGGTCCACGGCCTCCTGCACGGCGATATAGCGGCTTTCCCGCTTTTCCTGCTTGAGGGTTTCATAGCCGGGAATCACCGGCCCGAGGTACAGTGCGGGCGATCCCGGCGCCGGTGAGAAACCGAAGGGAACAGACCAGCGGCGCACGATGAAAACAGGGCAGATCGCTGCGATCGTGGTCCCGACCGAGACGATAAGGGGGTAGAGCTCCGCACCCGACCATGCGGCCTCGACCTGCAGCCAGTGCCAGAGGTGAAACGGTGTGGCATGCGGGCTGTCGCTGACAACGGCGTCCCATGCGCTACGCTCGGCGTCGGTAGCGGTTGTGACGGTATATTTGCTGCTGGTCATGGAAATGCCCGTATGTTTGGCGTTCCCGCGGATTATGCCGTAATAGAGAATCGCCGCTGTGCCAGTTAAGGGTTGCCCCCGCCTCACCGCTGCCGGATCGCGGCAAGAACCGGCTTTATCAGCCGGATATACGCAACTTCAAGGGCGCGCAGGGCGGGCGTGGCCCGCCGTACCGTATAGCGCACCTTCAAATGCGGATTGAACTTCGAGGCATAGTACTGGTGCAGCCGCTGGTTCCCCGCAGCACTCATGGTGATGTATTCGCCGCATCCCGTATCGCAGGCGATTTTTATCGCTTCAAAGGCAATGAGGTCGTTGGGGGAGGGAGATATCTTTTTTCTGGGCTTGGGATTGCCGATCCAGCTCGAGATGCGGTTCTTCCAGGCAAGGTCGAGAAGGCCCGTGACAATCTCGCCGTCCTGCCGGGCGACGAGGACGCGGATGTTTTTCGGGAATGCGTCATAGAGTTCGAGCAGGTATTCCTTGCTGACGGTCACCATCTTGTGCTGCTCGCGGTACCGCTCCACCATCAGCCCGATGACCGCTTCCATCTCGGCCTGGCCCCCCTCCTCGACATGCATCCCCCGGCGGACGGCACGGGCAAGGTCCTGCCGTGATTTCCGGCCCATGGCCGCGACGACCTCCTCGAAGCCTGCGGAGAGATCGTTGACGTAATCGTAGGCCGGTTCGACCGAATACCCGAGCCATGAAAACGGGCGGGGGTCCTCAAACCCGTAGGCCAGCGCGATCTGCACGTATCCCGCCTTCAGTACCGTTCCGATGTACCGGTCCGTTTCCTGCACCAGTGCCTCAAAGACGCTCTCCCGCCGGTCCTGTACCATTTCGTCCCATCCGGCAACCAGCGGCCCGAGGCCGAATATCGCCGCATGGGGAGGCGGTGAGAAAACGAGCCGCAGCGGCCCTTTTTGCTGGACAAACAGCGGGACGATGCAGAGGGGCTCGCCGTCCACCGTTCCCAGCAGCGGGTGAAACGCGGTGCCCGTATGCCGGGCGGTGATCTCAAGCCAGCGCCACAGGTGAAAGATCGAGCCGTGCGGCGAGCGTTCGACGATGCCGTTCCAGATCTCTTCGTCCTGGGCGTTGGCCGGTGCGAGTGTCAGCTGCATGTGTACTTCATCTCCAGAATCGCCGGCAGTTCCGTGCCGGGCAGGGGCGCAACCCTGAGGCGCGGCCCGTCGGAATAAAGAAGCCGCGCCTGTCCGGGAACCGCGGCCGTGCATCCGGGGGGGAGCAGGATATCGGCTGCAGTACCCTCCCCGCCGGCGGGGAATGAGAGCCGCAGGGTGCCGTCGCCGGCCGCCCACCCGACGGGGGATGCGGTCCGGCGCCGCCACCATGCGGCGATTGCTCCGGCGGTGGCCGTCCACGCTCCCCGTTCGCGGGCGTGGCGTATGACCCGGGCGCAGAGGTCGCCTGCACCCGGCATCTCCAGCGGGTTAAAGACCGGGGGGTGCCAGAGCAGCACCAGGAGGCCGCCGGCTGCCGCCACCGTTTCGGCGACCGCCCGGCAGGCTTCCCATCCCGCGGGGCCGCCGGGGACCGTGATGTCCATCACGGCAAGCGGCAGTTCGAGAAGGGGAAGCGGGCCTTTCGCCGTTTCGGGATAGAGGGGAAAGCAGGTCCCCCACCGGAATCCCGGCCGGTCCTTGAATCCGAGGGAGGTGTCGTAGGCGAATCCTGCATTCGCCTGCAGCTCCCATGTTCCGGGCACGGCGAGGTTGAGGTGGTGCTGCCGGATCCCGGCCGCCGGCCTGCCGGCAATCTCCTCGATGCGGGCCTTCTCACGGGCGAGCAGGTCGCCGTCGGCAAAGGAGCGGTACGAGCCGTGCACCCCGATCTCATGGCCTTCGCCCGCGAGTTCCCGGATGAGCCCCTGTGCGGCGGGCGTTTT
>JAAEEQ010000168.1 GCA_013415665.1 Methanomicrobiales archaeon | reverse complement strand
TTCCGGTTCCTGAACGCATTTTCCAGGAAGTACCCGTCGGCATAGGTCGTGTACCGGCTCATGTGACGGGGATGGGCTTCAATCGGGTTGCAGCCCCAGTATATGACGAGATCGGCGCGGTTCTTGACCTGCCCCAGCGTGCACCCCGGGTGGCCGACCTCCTGGATGGCCAGAATCGAGGGGCCGTGGCAGACCGAGGTCGTGCTGTCGATGATGCCGCCGATGAGTTCGGTCATGTGCACCCCGATGCACTGCGCTTCGCCGTGCGTGCCGCTCCACCCGAACAGGAGCGGGCGGTCGGCGGAGAGCAGCATATCCACCGTATAGTCGATCGCCTCGTCGTACCCGATTGGCTGCCATCCGGCGCCCGATCGCCGGATCGGTGCAGGAAGCCTCTCTTTTCCGAGAAATTTGGCGTTTCCGAGCGTACAGCCGTTGTCAACCGCAATGATCCTGCCGTTTTCCACCCGCACCGAGAGGTCGTCGCAGAGGCACCCGCAGAACGGGCAGACAACGTCATCAATCTTCATAGCGCACACCTCCCAGTGTTTCCATCAGTTCCCAGGCGCTCCGGCGCCGTTCGTCTGTCGCCTCGATCGCGACCAGCACGCCCTTGTAGTCGGGCATGCCGCAGGCATGGGTGCCCGGCGGGGTGATGTGGTTTGCAAAGGGGCCGTAGGGGACGAAGACCGTCCCCTCTCTGACATCCTCCGATGCCGTCACCTTCAGAACAACCCGCCCGGATGAGGTGCTTACTGCAACATGGTCGCCCTCGTCAACGCCGATCTCCATCATGTCGAAGGGATGCATCCGGCAGGTCGACGTCTCCTCGGAATAGGTTTTTCCGCCTTTGCTCTCGATATGCCTGCCCTGCGTGATCGTCCTGCCGGTGTTCATGACAAAGTTCATCGCTGGTATCCCTCCAGCTGCACTGCCTCGACCATCCGGGCCACCCTGATGGCCTGGTTCGGGCAGGCTTCTTCGCATGTCTTGCATCCGGTGCACTTCTCCTCGTGGATGACCCGCATCTCGCCGTCCCTGATGCGCATGATCACCTCGTCGGACAGCGCGGTGCCGGTCGCGGAAAGCTGGGGATCTTCCGCCTTGTTGATGGGGCAGGCAACCGAGCAGTTGCCGCACCGCATGCATCGTGTCCGGTCGATGGTGATGCGGTACACGGGAAGGTAGTAGGTGTCGTCGCGTTTGACCGTCTCAAGGACGCGGCCGCTTGCCAGCACGTCCTCGGGGCAGATCTCGACGCAGAGCCCGCAGCGGATGCAGTGGCCGGGGTAGACCCGGGGTTCCCACCCTTCCCCGGCACGAAGGACCTCGATTGCGCCGCCCGTCGGGCAGATCATCATGCAGAGCAGGCAGTGGGTGCATTCCTTGCCGGTCAGCGTCGGGTACCCGCGGAAATGCGGCGGCGTGGCAAGGGGGGCGGTCCGTACAAAGAAGAATTTTGAAAGCCATTCCGCCCGGACGAATTCCTTCAGATACCAGATTATCGATGAGCTCATGTCTATCTCTCGCAGCAGGCAATGCAGGGATCGGAACTGATGAACGCCGAGGTGATGTCGGCGGCCGATGTCACGCCCGTGATCATGTAGTGGGCGCATGCCTCGATGTTCATAATCGACGGGGTCTGCACGGAAATGTCGATTATTCGCCCGTATTCGTCGGTTTTTACGGTGTAGGTCAGTTCGCCGCGGGGCGCCTCCCCGCGGTAGACGGCCTCCCCGGCAATGACGTTGCCGCCGCCCCGTACCGGCCCCGGCCGCATCTGGTCGAGGCACCGTCGGATAAGGCCGATGCTCTGGTACACCTCGTCGAACCGCACCATGATCCTGGCATAATTGTCGCCTTCGGTATAGACCACGGGTTCGAATCCCAGTTTTGTATAGGTCGGATGCCGGCTTCGCATGTCGACGGCGATGCCGCTTGCCCGGGCGGTCGGGCCCACGGCGTGCGCTTCAAGCGCGGCCTCGCGGGTAAGGATGCCGATCCCCCGGCTCCGGAGGGCAATCAGCGGGCCGTTTTCGAACATGGCCCTGAACCGGGTTATCTCCGACTCGATATGCGTACAGGCAGCGGCAAGCGTCTCCGCGTCTTCGGGGCGGAGATCGAACCGCACGCCTCCCGGCACTGTGTATGCACAGGTCACCCGCGCACCGGTGATCAGTTCCAGCATGTCCATGGCGGTCTCGCGCAGGTTTAAGAGGTACATGGCAAGGGTCTCGTGCTCGATGGTGTAGCAGTAGGAGAAATTCGCGAGGATATGGCTCTGGATCCGGTCGAGCTCGTTGACGATGACCCGGAGGTACGCGGCCCGATCCGGCACGGCAATGCCGCTGATCTCCTCGATGGTCTCGATGAACACCATGTTGTGGATCACCGAGCAGATCCCGCAGATGCGCTCCGCGAGAAACATGACCTCCTGCCAGGGCCTTCCGCGCATGATGCGTTCGATGCCTTTTTTCACGTACCCGAGCTCGACTTCGGCAGAAAGGACGTATTCACCGCGGGTTTCGCACTTGATGCGCGCAGGCTCCTTGAAGCAGGGGTGCAGCGGCCCGACGGGCAGCGAGACGTCGACGACTTTTTTCATGCCTTTTTCTCCTCGTAATCCTGGAATATCACCGGTGCGAGCGACAATA
>JAAEEQ010000056.1 GCA_013415665.1 Methanomicrobiales archaeon | reverse complement strand
TTTTAAGTAGAGGTTCGGCGACGGCACCCTTCCTTCGTGCAGCACCTCATCGGTGATGACCACCAGCTGGTCGATGCCCGTGCCCAGAACCGCAATCAGCCCGGCGATACTCGCCAGATCCAGCTGCTGGATGAAGCGGGCGATACCGAGCAGGATGATGATCTCTGCAATATTGGTGCCGATCATCGGCAACACGATCGAGGGTTCCCGGTACCGGTAGTAGACCGTCACACCGACGGCCAGTAACGCGATGATGCCGGCATAGAGGCTCATCGATTTGAAATACTCCCCGAGATTGGCCGGAACGGATCCCGACCCCGCCACTTCGACGTCGACGGGGAGAGCCCCGGCCCGGAGGTGGATTTCAAGCGCTTTCGCCTGTTCAAGTCCTTCCGTGCCGCCCCCGGTTGATGCGCTCAACTGCCGCACCGGCATGGTCTGCAGGCTCGCAGCCAGATCCGCCGAGAGCGGTGCGCTGTAGACGACTGCACCGTCGAGGAGCATGACCAGTTCATGGCTCTCAGGGCTGGTCACCGCACCGTAGGTGATTGCAGCATTCCTGAAGGCATCGGCACCCGTATCGCTGAGGGTAAAACCGACGCCCCACTGTCCGCTTCCCGGGGGATACTGGCTCGGGGTGGAGACGCTGGTGATATCCTCGCCGAAGAGGACATGCTCGGTCTCGTTCCCGGCAGTCTGGATCCGGATCTCGAACTTACCCTGTTTGCCGACAATATCCTGGGCGGTGTTGATATCCTCGCCGGCGATTTCGATCCGGATATACCTGGAGACACCTTCCATGCCGGTCAGCGTGTTGATGCGGGCGTCACGGGTGCCGAGCGTGTTGACCTTCTCCTCGAGGATACGCTTTACGTCGTCGGCCGTTGCTTCGGATACGCCCTGGACATAGGAGGTGACCCTCCCGCCAGCGGCTGCAAACACCGTCTCCAGTTCGTCGCGGGTATAGTATTTGCGTATCTCGAGCCGTTCGTCGTCGACGGCGTAAATCTCGGCATCGAGCCGTTCACGGAGATCGGCAACGAATTCATCGACCGATCGATCCGTCGTATAGCCGACCACCTCCGCTTTGAACCCGAGCTGCAGCCAGGCGCCGCCCTCAAGGTCCAGCCCGAGCTGCAGGTTGCCGGTCATCCCGTTCTCCGGGCTGAAGGGGAAGAGATAGATGCTCCCGATCGAGGCGATGATCAGCACGATCATCACCAGCACCCGCCAGTCACGCAGCACCTGAAGCATTGCCGTGTCGCTCATTTCGCACCTCCGCGGGTAACATACCATTTCAGGAGCCCGGCGTTTAAAAGCCAGGTATTCATCAGGTCGACCACCAGCCCGATGACAAGGACGGTTGCGATCTCCCGGATGATGACAATCTGGGCGATTGTCGAAACGACGAGCATCGCGATGACTGCTGTCAGCGTCGTGGTGGTCATGATAAATCCGGTCCGAAATGCCGATTCGAGTTTATCGTTCACTTTCCCTTTTCGCTTCAGCAGGCGGGTGGTCAGCAGGATATCACTGTCGACGGAATACCCGATCAGCATGAGGAGTGCCGCCGTGGTGCCGAGCGAGAGGCTGATGCCGAACGCGTCCATGAACGCGGCCGAGATGACAATATCGGAAAAAGCCGAAAGAACGACGGCAAGAGAGGGGATAAACGTGCGGAACGCCAGAAAAACAACCGCCGACATCCCGACAAAGGAAAAAAGCAGTGCGAGCAGCGCCTGCCCCTGCAGGGTTTTTCCGAAGGTTTCCCCGATCTGGTCTATCTTGGCATCCGGGTACCGTGCGGTGATAACGCCGGTCAGTGCCCTGAACGTATCGTCATCCATAAATTCGAAGGTGATATAGCGGCCGTCATTGATGCTTTCGCCGATGGAGACGACCGGATAATCCGCGAAATACCGGGCTATTTCATCGCTGCTGTCACTGGTAAAGACCGTCACCGCCACCCCGCCGGCATAATCAATGCCGGGATTCACCGGCATTCCCGTCGATACCGTATTCAAGGCGAGAAATGCACAGGATAGAATGAGTATGGCAATGGGAAGGGCGACCATGGTTTTTGGCGCATATGAACCTATATCATAGGTGATAAATCCCATGCCTAATGATTTGCACCCGGATGTTTAAACTCTTGGCATTCCTGCCGGATCCCACCCGCAATGTCGCCGGCCGGCCGCCCTCTCAAGGCCGGACGCGCTCTGCCGTCCCCGGACAGAAATAAAAACATATAAATAAAATTCAGCAATACACCAGAAATATGAGAACACCGGCAGATCTGAAAAAGGAGATCGAATCCCGTCTGCGGAGTTACCTCTCCCGGGATAAAACCGGTATACGCCATGAAATTCTCAATCTCTTTGTAAAGATCAAATCCCTCACCATTCATGACGTGCATGAAAAGATCCGCCGGCAGTACGAGGCGACCTACCAGTCGGTCGCATCGATGGTCGGGATTATCGCTTCGAAAATCGGCATACTCAGGGTTATCCGGACAAAAGACAACGGCAGCACCACCTACGAGTTAAAAGAGCAATACAAGGAAATGGTCGTGCGGCTGATAGGATCCTGCTGACCGCTTCGGGATCCTGCACAAACATTTTCTATTTTTTTGGCGTACCTATACAGAACAATGCGCACCGAAACCGGGGATACCGCTCCCTCTCACGAAATCACGGTGACCGATGATGTCCGTGCATTTATCAAGGAACGCAATTGCGATTTTCGTGTCTGCACCTCCTGCGGGGGGCCGATACTGCTGCCGGTCACGGTAAAACCACCAAAATCCTCCGATATGGAACTGTACGTCGAGGACAGCATTATCTACGTATCGATATTTCAGGCGCGGTACATCGACCGCATCCATATGGGCATGATCCCGCGGTTTTTCGGATACGACTGATGATGCCGCCATGCCATACACGGAACTGGACCACACAGCCGACATCCTGATCCGGGTCCGCGCACCGACCCTGAACGGCCTCTTTTCCGAAGCAGCTCGGGCTATGTTCGCCACCATGTTCGCCGACCGGTCGCCCGGCGGGCGGGAAGAGGCGTTTTCCCTCTGTGCCGATGACCGGGATGAACTGCTGCGCGACTTCCTCTCGGAACTGCTTTTTCTCTCGGAAGTGAAGGGAGTCGTGTTTACGGATGCCGAGGTGGACCTGCAGGGGACCTGCCTTTCCTGCACCGCGCATGGAGAATCCTTCGACCCGCAGCGCCACCGGGGCGGAACCGAGATCAAGGGCGTATCCTTTTCCGGCTTACGAATCATTAACACCGATGAAGGATATCAAGTAGACATACTCTTTGACGTGTGAGGTGAGCAAAGGTGCTGGCAGGATGCACAAAGGTCGGGAATATGGAGTGGGAAGTGCCCGTCGGCTTTGTCCCGGGGATGCGGGTCCCGGGCAGGTTCTTCCTCTCGGACGATCTTGCGGAAACGGTTGAAGAGGGGGCCATCCGGCAGCTTGCAAATGTCGCGACCCTTCCCGGGATCGTCCGGCACTCGCTGGCAATGCCCGATATTCACTGGGGATACGGCTTTCCCATCGGGGGGGTCGCGGCATTCGACATGCACGAGGGCGTCATCTCGCCGGGAGGGGTCGGCTTCGACATCAACTGCGGCGTCCGGCTGATCGCAACCCCGCTCACCGTCGAGGAGATCACCAGAAAGCGGGAACTGATAGAAGCGCTCTTCCATGCGATCCCGACCGGTGTCGGCACGAAGAGCACGCTGCGGCTCTCCTCCGGCGACCTGAACGATATGATGGATTCCGGCGCCGCATGGGCCGTCGAACACGGGTACGGGCTGGAATCCGATCTCGAGCATTGTGAGGAGAGCGGCAGGATGAAGGAGGCGTCCGGTGCCGAGGTGAGCGGCAAAGCACGCCAGCGGGGCATGCCGCAGTGCGGCACCCTCGGATCCGGCAACCATTTCCTCGAACTGCAGGTCGTCACCGACATCCGCGACCCCGAGGCTGCGGAAGCGTTCGGGATACGGCAGGGAAACGTCTGTTTCATGGTGCATTGCGGTTCACGGGGACTCGGGCACCAGGTCTGCACCGATCACCTCAAACTGCTCGAAAAGGCGACCGGCAAATACCATATCGCCATTCCCGACCGCCAGCTCGCCTGCGCCCCCGTCACCAGCCCGGAGGGAAAAGCGTACCTCGGGGCGATGGCGGCGGCTGCGAATTATGCATGGGCAAACCGCCAGATGATCACCCATACCGCACGGACGGTTTTTTCCTCGTTTTTCGGGCTTGACCATGAAGAGATGCCGCTTGTCTACGATGTTGCCCATAATGTGGCGAAGATCGAGGAGCATACCGTGAACGGAAAAACCATGCGCCTCTGCGTTCACCGGAAAGGGGCGACACGCGCTTTTGGCCCGCACTCGCACGACATCCCCCGCGCATACGCGGCCACCGGCCAGCCGGTCATCATTCCGGGGAGCATGGGCTCGGCCTCGTATCTCCTGAAAGGGACGCAGACAGCCATGGAAAAAACATTCGGCAGCACCTGCCACGGTGCCGGCAGGGTACTTTCCCGGACACAGGCAAAAAAGGGCGCCCGGGGGGCGGAGATCCGGGAGACGCTGGCGCGCCGGGGCATTATCGTCCGTGCGACGAGCCCGGCGGTGATTGCCGAGGAGGCCCCCGAAGCGTATAAGCCAAGCGACGAGGTTGTGCGCGTCGTCCATCAGGCGGGACTGTCACTGACCGTTGCCCGCCTTGAACCGCTCGGGGTGATCAAAGGATGAAAAGCCGTGCAGCGCTTGCATGGGATTCCGATCTGGTTTTTTCCCGGTTTCTCGAGGACTGCGGTGTCGCCTGCGAACTGGTGACCCCGCACATGCTTGCAGCGCCGTATTACCGGGGATCCTTTGTTACGCTGGTTATACCGACGGGTTTCGGAAATCCTGCATTTTCCGGCCTCCTTCCGGCTTTACGCGCGTCACGGGGGCGGATTCGCAAATTTGTCGAGCGGGGGGGCAACCTGCTGGTCTTCGGTGCCATGTGCCACAACCGCGAGGCATACGACTGGCTGCCGTTCCCGGTCAGCTACCACCACGAATATTTCCGGACGTCCGTCGGCTGCGGGGGGGAGGAAGGGCATATTCTTGAGGATTACGATATCGGCCATGTCGAATGCGACGGGCATTTTTCGGAATATGCGGGAACACCGGCCATCGAGGCGGATGACGACCGCACGATCCTGCTCCGCCACGATCTCGGCTCGGGAACCATCGTCATAACAACCATCCACGAATATCCGTCACGCCGTTTTATCAGGGCATTCTGCACCGGCGATACGGAAACCTTATTTTAGGTGAGCAATGACAGACTTGTGAGGATACACGATGACCCAGTTTGTCATATCTGCCAATTCGTCTGCTCGTGACCTCTTTCCGGTTGCAATGGTCATTCACGAACTTCTCGGGGGGCTTCCGGTCACCGCCCGATCGGCAGGGCAACCGGGTCTCCGTATCGAACATGGCAGGGTTGTCAGCGAATCCTACACCGGACCGGTCCTTGAAGCGGCGATCACGAACAATAAAATCATCAAGGTAACGCCGGAATCGGGTGCATATCGAGGTGTTCCGGTCGTCGTGGCGCCCCTGCGCAACAGCAGCGGTGAGGCAATCGGCGCGGTCGGCGTTGTCGATATAACGGGCATTTTTGACCTTGCAACGCTGATGGAGCACCAGTCGGCAATTATCCAGCAGGTCTGCGGGAGGGATCCCTGCCCGCTCCCTTCAGAATCAATCGATGCCAAAAGGTAGTGAGTCATGAACGAAACATCGGAAAAAATCCTCTCCATTCTGGAAAGCGCGGATGCTCCACTCTCCGGTGAAGTGATCAGCTCCCGAATCGGTGTGACCCGGTCGGCGGTATGGAAACATATCCGGGAACTGCGGGATCTCGGATATGCCATCAGCGCCTCGCGAACGGAAGGATACCGCCTTGAGGCGCCGACACAGCGGCTTCTTCCGCATGAAGTGGGCAAACGCTTAAAAACCCGTTTTATCGGCCGCGACATCCGGTATTACGCCAGCACCGCTTCCACGACGTGGGTCGCCAAGGATCTCTGCGGCAGGGAAGACCCCGCCACCCTCCACGGCACGGTGATTGTCGCCGAGGAGCAGACAGGGGGCATCGGCCGGCTCGGCCGCGCCTGGGTCTCTCCATCGGGGGGGATCTGGTTCACCATCATCCTCACGCCGAATATTCCCATGGACCACCTTTTCATGATCACGATGGCAGGATCGGTTGCGGTTGCACGGGCGATCAGGAAGGAATACGACATCGGGGCGCTCATCAAGTGGCCCAACGACATTTACATCGGCGACAAGAAGGTCTCGGGGCTGTTGCTCGAGCTCTCCGCCGAGGCTGACACGGTCCACTACTGCATGCTGGGCATCGGCATCGACGCCAACATCGACCCGGAGAACCTCCCGCCCGAACTCTCCCGCACGATCACCTCGCTTGCCGCCGAACTCGGGCGGGAGATCGACCGGGCGGCGCTCCTCGCACGGGTCCTGCGGGAATTCGAGCAGCGGTTCCTTTTGCTCGAAAGCGAGGAGTACGAGTCGGTAATCAGGGAGTGGAAGAGCCTGTCGCTGACGCTCGATCACCGGGTGCAGGTCCGGACGCTCAGAAAAAGCGTCGAAGGGGAGGCGATCGACATCGACGACCACGGAGCGCTGCTTATCCGGAAAGACAACGGCAGGGTGGAGCGGGTCATCGCCGGGGACTGTTACCACACCTGAACTTTTTTTATGTCAACCATCAATTTAGATCAGGTTGACAGACATGTTCGGCAATGAGGAGCGCGCACTCCTGCTCACCCGGAGCGCAACATTCATTGCACTGATAGCTGCCGGGGCCTGGATATCGATACCCTTTTTCCCGGTGCCCCTTACGCTCCAGACATTTTTCGTCCTGATGGCAGGCGTGGCAATGCGGCGGCATGCGGTTCTGCCCGCCGGAGGGTACCTGCTGCTGGGGGCCCTCGGGCTCCCGGTATTTCATAACGGGCTTGCCGGCATCGGCGTGCTGTTCGGGCCGACCGGGGGCTATCTTCTCGGATTTATCCCGGCTGCCGCCGTGGCGGGCATCGCGTACGAACACCCGGGCCCGGCCGTGCGGCTGGGAGGGCTTGCATGCGCCAGTGCGCTCATACTCGGCTGCGGTTCGTGCTGGCTTGCGAATACCGCAAGCCTCTCGCTGTGGAGTGCATTCCTTGCGGGCACCGTCCCGTTCCTCCTCGGCGACACCGTCAAAACAGTCGCGGCATACTTCATCGGAAAACACCTGAAATGATCGAAATCTCGGCCCTCAGGCATCTGATTCTTGACATCCCCCTTCTCCGGATTCCGGAGGGGCATTGCATGGTCATCGGTGGGAACGGTGCCGGCAAATCCACCCTCCTCGGACTCTGCGCCGGGATGCAGGTGCCGCTGTCGGGATCCGTGGCGATCGGGGGAAGGGAGCCCAGGAGCAGCCAGGTGGGATGGGTAGCGGAATTTCCCGACCGTACCCTGGTCTTCGAGTCGGTTGCCGATGAAATCGCCTCGTCCCTCCGGTTCCAGCACCGGTCCTGTGCAGAGATCCGGCGGGAGGTCGACGCCTGTGCGGAGCGGATGGGCATCTCCCACCTCCTTTCCGCATCGACACGCGAACTTTCCGGGGGCGAGCGCGTGCTGGTGGCTCTTGCGGCAGCCATCATCGCCCGGCCCTTGCTCCTCGTCCTCGACGACGTCGATGCCCACCTTGACGAACGTTCGGCCAATGCCGTGCAGGCGGCAATCGCGCACAGCGGCACCGGCCATGTCGTGCAATCCACCCAGAACATGGAGACCGCTGCGGCAGGCGACTGGATCGTCTGCCTTGAGAAAGGGCAGGTCATCCACAGCGGTACGCCGGAGACGGTCTTTGACGCCCTTGCCGGGAGCTGGCTGTACCCCGAATCGTGGAGGGGCTGATATGCGCCTTTGCTGCTCCGGCGTCCGCCTCACCCGCGGGCGATTCGACATGATCGCAGACGGCGTCTTCGAACCGGGCATCCACCTCGTCAGCGGGCGTATCGGCAGCGGCAAGTCCACCCTCGCCCACATCCTCGCCGGTGTGCGGCCCCCCGCCGCAGGAGTGGTGTCTGCCGAAGGGATCACGACGACAGGGCTGTTGATGCAGTTCTCCGAGTACCACGTCACCGCACCCACGGTTGCCGGAGAGATACGGTCATGGGGGCCCGAGCCGGAGGCCATCCTTGCAGAAACGGGGCTCACCGGCCGCGAGGGAGACCATCCGCTCCGGCTCAGCCGCGGAGAATTACGGCGGCTGCACCTCGCCTGCATGCTTGCACAGCCATGGGACCTGCTGATCCTCGACGAACCGTTCAGCGCCCTTGACGGCCGCCAGAAGGAGCTGCTCTGCCGGCGCCTGGAACAACGGCCGGCAGGGATTGTCATCATCATGACGCACGAACCGCTGCACCTGCCGGCATGCGACATGCTCTGGGAGATCGTGCAGGGAACGCTCATGTACCGCGGGAGGATTCCCGATGCGCTTCCCGCCTGGGACGGTGCGCCGTCTCAGGTCAGGTCGTTGCTCGATCGCGGGGTGGTGCCGGAGAATATCACGCCCGCCGCCATCAGGGAGGCACGATGCAGGATCCGCGGTTAAGGCTTGCTTCGGTCCTTGCCCTCTCCGTCGCGGCTTTTGCCACTGATGCGGGGGCCGTTCTCGCGATGATCTGGTGGGCGGCCATGTCCCTGCCCCGTTCGCGCCCGCACCTCCCGGGCAGGGCGGCAATCACGGTCTGGCTGATGGTTGCCGCGGTTGCGATCGTCATCGGGATCACCGGGGGGAGCGGCGTGTCCTATCTGCTGCGGATGAGCGCCGTCCTGCTGATCGCATCATTTGCTTTTCGCGAACAGCGGGGAGGCGAGGTGCTGCAGGTGGCTGTCTGGCTGGGAGGGCCCGGTGCCGGATTCGAGCTTGGGCTTCTGGCGGAACTGGCAATCCAGTCGCTCCGGTTGCTTGAGCGCGATATCGAGCACATGAAAACGGCAGCCGCCCTGAAAAAAAGCCGCTGGGGGATTGCTGCCGCACTCGCGATGGCGCAGACCCTGATTATCGGGCAGCTGCAGCGATCCGACGAACAGGCACGGATTCTTGCCCGCCGCGGGTACCGGTACGGCGGAACGCTCTGTCCGGTCTTCGCCGCAGAAGGGCGTGATAAAATCGCCGCAATTTGTGCATTCGCCCTGATGCTGTTTGCGCTCATCCCTGTTCGTGACGTTTTTATAGTTATACAGTGATTTTTTTAGAGGCTTTACTTCAACAATTTCCTTCAGCCCTCGAGGTGGTTTTTCAATGCAAACAATACAATCCGTCCATATAACCGATACGACGCTGAGGGATGCACATCAGTCGCTTATCGCAACACGGCTCAAAACAGAGGACATGATCCCGATTGCCCGTGCGATCGACAATATCGGATTCTTTTCGGTCGAGGCATGGGGAGGCGCGACCTTCGACAGCTGCATCCGGTACCTCAATGACGACCCATGGGACCGCCTGCGGGCACTGAAGGCGGAGCTTACAAAAACGCCGATCCAGATGCTGCTCCGCGGCCAGAATCTCGTCGGGTACCGCCACTATCCCGACGACGTCGTCGAAAAATTCGTCGAGGCCGCCGCGGACAACGGCGTTTCCATATTTCGTGTCTTCGACGCCCTCAACGATGTCCGCAATATGACAAAGGCGATGGATGTTGTCAAGGACGTCGGAGCCCACCTCCAGGGA
>JAAEEQ010000167.1 GCA_013415665.1 Methanomicrobiales archaeon | reverse complement strand
ATCCGGAACGGATGGCACGGGCCATCGTCGCCGCGGTCAATAATTTCGAGGATGCCGCGGCACTCGCCGAGGTCAGCAAAGGGCTCGGCAACCCGATGAAAGGCATCGACGTGCATACCCTGCGCGAGGACGAGGTGCTGCAGTTCCGTGGCCGTTAAGGTCGGCGTCCTTGCATTGCAGGGCGATGTGAGCGAACACATCGCCGCCTTCCAGCAGGCGCTCCGCTCCGCGGGCGAGGCGGACACGGGCGTTGTTCCGGTGCGCAGGGCTGCGGACATTCCCCTGCTCGACGCCCTTGCCATCCCGGGCGGCGAATCGACGACGATATCCCGGCTTATCGATAAAAACGCGATGCGCAGCCCGATAGAGCGGTTTGAGGGCGGCATCTTTGCGACCTGCGCCGGCATGGTGCTGCTTGCCGGCACGGTCGACGATCCCCGGGTCAGCCCCCTCGCCCTCATGGACATGAGCGTTGCACGAAACGCCTTCGGCAGGCAGCGCGAATCGTTCGAGGCCTCCGTCCGGATACGCGGCCTGGCGGAACCGTTCCATGCCGTCTTCATCCGGGCACCGGTGGTGACCGCCACCGGCCCGCGTGCCGAGCCGCTTGCCGCCGTTGATGCCGGCATCGTTGCCGTCCGGCAGGGCCTGCACATGGCCTTTTCCTTCCATCCCGAACTCTCCGGCGACATCCGCCTGCACCGGATGTTTCTCGACGGCCTCCGCCGTTGATCGCCGTATTCTTTTGTTGGGTGCCGGATGCATCCCGGCGCATCTCCGTATCGGTTAAGTAGCCCGAAGGCGAGGTGTATAGCGGAGCTGTATCATGGCAGATACTGAAAAAGTCGTATTGCACACCTCAAAAGGCGACATTGTTATCGAACTGTTTTCCGATATGCCCGTGACCACGGGAAACTTTGTCAAGCTGGTCCGTGAAGGGTTTTACAACGGCATCGTCTTTCACCGCGTCATTAAAAACTTCATGATCCAGGCGGGGTGTCCGCAGGGGACCGGCACCGGCGGACCCGGGTATACGATTCGCGACGAGTTCGTCAGGGGACATTCCAATGTCCGCGGCACCATTGCGATGGCGAACACCGGGAGGCCCAACACGGGGGGAAGCCAGTTCTTCATTAATCTTGTCGACAACACCTATCTTGACTGGGACAATTCCTCGACGCCCTACGCCCACCCGGTATTCGGCAAAGTTGTCGCCGGCATGGACGTGGTCGATGCGATCGGCACTGCCCCCACGGACAGAAACGATCGCCCGCGTGAAGAGATCAGGATTGTAACGGCGGACGTTGTCGCCTGACCCGGCACGTATGCACGAGGAGACGATAGCGGCACTGGAAGAGCGGATCGGCTACGCGTTCCGGAACCGGCGACTGCCCGCCCGGGCGCTCACCAGGCTCGCATATGCACAGGAACAGGGCATGCCGCCCGGCGAAGCCATGGACGCGCTCGCCACGCTTGGGGATGCGGTCATCAGCCTTGTCGTCATCGAAGCCCTTCTCCGGGAGGGCGGGCATGACAAGGGCGTGATCACGACCGCCAAGGTGGATGCGGTGAACATGACCCGGCTGCGCCGTGCCGCCGAGGACCTGCATCTCGAAGCAGCCGTGGCCTGGGGCAGGGGCGAGCGCATCCAGCATATCTGGACCTCGGGACGCGTTCTTGCCGAATGCCTCGAAGCCCTTGTCGGGGCCCTTTACCTGGACGGGGGCATTGCGGCGGCAGCCGCCCTCCTCGAACGCCTCGATCTTGCCGCTACGAAGACGAAATAACAATCATTTTTGCAGATGCGGAGTAACCCGCCATCTGACTATGCCCCGCCGCCTTTCCGTACCGCTTCTTGCCCTGCTGCTCGCCGCACTGGTCTGCCCTGCAGCGGCGGCTGCCGGCACCGGGGAAGGGGAAGCCCCGGATGCCATGGTGGTCTTCTATTTTACCGGTATCAGCTGCACCCATTGTGCACAGATCGATCCCGTGCTCTTCGGCGAGTGGCGAAAGGCCTTTCCCGATCTGGTCATCGTCGAGTACGAGATCCAGGCGCACCCTGAAAACGCCTATGTCCAGAATGTCTTTGCCGACCGGTACGGTACGCCGCGGGGCTCGCCGCTTCTTGTCGTATCGCCCTATGCCTCCTTTTTGGGCGAGGCCGCGATCTTAGGCGACGGGTATGCCGCCCTCCGCGCCCTCTACGATGCCCCGGAGCTGCGCAGCCCCTCGTTTACCCTTGCACACATTGATATGGCGGCGCTGTACGGCAGCCCGACAGTCTGGCGCAATGACACCGTCCTTGCCCGTACGGAAACCGGCGGGGACGGCCTGCTCCTCCGGCGGCTGCTGGCACAACCCGATACCGCGGCCGTGATCAGCAGAGCAGGCTGCATACCTGTCCCGCCGGCGGCGGTGCCCATTGCGGGGGGCACGGTGCCGTTCGATCAGGCAGCCGGCATCGGTTCGTGGATTGTCCGCTGGAACGGCACGCCGGCGGACTGTTCCGGCATTGTTCCTTCGCAGCCGGACCCGGGCCTCCCCTCACCCCTGCCGGCCCCGGAGGTGGTGCCGCTGGCGACCATCGTCACCCTTGCCGCCGTCGATGCCATCAATCCCTGTGCGCTTGCGGTCCTGGTCGTCATCCTTACCGCCGTGGTCGCCCGCTATCCCGAC
>JAAEEQ010000055.1 GCA_013415665.1 Methanomicrobiales archaeon | reverse complement strand
TCCGACGCAAGGCACCCGCCTGCCAGCAGCAGGAGGACAAGGCAGAGGCCAATGAGATACCGACCTGTCATACGTGTTGCATGGTGCGCAAATCCATATAAATGAATGGAAAACTACGAATATTTTCGGAGTTATGCAAAAGAACCGGGGCAGAGAGCCGATGCTGACCTACCGCCTGCCGGGTTCGGCGGCTTCGCTGTCTGCAGGGGGTGAGGAGGCAAGGAATGCCCCGATGAAGCGTGTTTCTTCCCACTTGTCAAGCATGAGCTTGAGCGCAAGCGTTAAGGGGACCGCGAGCAATGCCCCGAAAAAGCCGAGGATCCACCCCCAGAAGATGACGGAGATGAGAACGACAACCGGGGAGAGCCGGAACTGCTGGCCTGCGAGCTGGGGGAAAAGGAGGCTTTCCGCGATTTCATTGATGATGATGCCCCCGGCAAGAACCACGGCGGCATACCCCCAGCCCATTTCAGCCCATGCGAGGAGTGTGGGGGGGAGAATTGCAAGCCAGAATCCCAGATACGGAATGAATCCCAGGATAAAGGCAAAAAATCCCCATAAGAGGGCGAAATCCACACCCAGCAGAAAGAGGAGCGAAAAAATGCCTGCGCCGGTAAAAAGGTCAATTTTCATCCTGATGACGATATACCGGATCAATTCGCTGCCGAACCGCGTGATATCTTCATGAAAACCCGCACGGTCTTCGAAGGAGCGCTCAAGTTTCAGCATCAGGCCCGGGATTTCGACCATCAGGAATATGGTGGTAATGATGATGATGAGCACAACGAACGCACTGTTCCCGATGCTGACGATGAGATTTCCGAGTGTGCTGACGGCAAGGGAGACCAGTTCGGAGACGGGGACTGCTGCCGGATCGATGCCGGCCGCGGGCAGCGTCTCGTGGATGAGCGAAAGGCGGGTCTCCAGGTTTTCCTGGTAGAAGGGCAGCTGGAGGAGAAAGCGTGTGAAATAAACGGCAAGAAGAAGGGCGATGGCAGCAATGCTGGCTAGAAAGGCTGCGATGGATACTGCGAGCGCGAGCCACCGGGGAAATTCCTTTTCTTCGAGGCGTTGTATCAGCATGCCGAACAGGATCGCAAGAAATCCCGAAAAGAGCAGCGGTCCGATGATAAAAGCCGCCGCCTTCATTCCTGCAAGAACCACAATGAGACAGGCAAGCACAATGACCAGTTGTGCCGGTTTGGAAAGAGGTATCATCGCTTGCATGCTGCATCACGGGGTATCATGGATTGAACGGGGGCGTCGACGGCAGGGCCTGATTTCATGCACGAAAAAACGCCGGCATGACGGGATCGCGGGATCTGTCGTGTATCCGGGGATCACGTCCCCTCTACCCATGTTCTTTCCCGATCCTTAGATTAACCTTCCTGTTGACGACACTTCAGGCTGCCGGAGTGGAATACCGCATGCAACTGGGGGAAAAGCGCCTTCAGGCGGGTGAAGGGGGAGAAGCCCCTGCAAAATGGCTCAGTGTGGTCTGCCCGCCACGGCAACAGTCCTGCAGAAGTGAGCTTTCCCTGATGAAACGGGTCATCGGGAGGCGGAGTCTGCTGCCGATGGCAGCGAGGGCTGCCGGAAGATCCTCGAATTCCTGCGCCGGCTGTGCCATGGCGTTCCGCACATTTTCCCGCACATTGAACACGCCGAGGGGGACGTAGCCGCGGTATGCCTCACGAAAGATGATAGCCCCTGCCTGTATCCCCTCGCGGCACAGCGCCTCGAGTACCGCCATGCGGCAGGAGTAAAAACAGCCTCCGACCGGTGAATATTCCTTTTTGCCCCGGAATCCCTCATGATCGGCAAAAAGCATCTCTTCGTTTCCGAGAATCCGGAGAAACGCCTCCATCCATTCATATTGCCATGCCGTGGGGAGAAGAAGGACAGCGTAATGGTTGTGGAGACTGTTGAATTCATGGACGCGAATCGTATCCAGCTGCGGGTTTCGCCTGACGTCCCGCAGGAGCCTGTCGCCGATGGTGCTGTCGCATGCGGTGATCGACCAGCGCGTGGGGACCAGATGCCGGCGCTTCTCCACTCCCATGACACCTGCTGAGAATGCTTTCTGTATCGAGGAGAAGGCCACTCCCCCGGCATGCAGCTGCATGACGGCATCGCCGGCGTCGAGATCGGTGTCGTAATAGACGCGTTCCAGATCATGGTTCCAGCGCCCGGGTTCGCAGGAAAACCGCTCGAGTTGCCCGCTCGGGCCGAACGGTGTATGTTCGTCCGAAAACGACATGCCTCTTGGAGCGTTCCTGAAACGGATATCGCTTTTTAGAGATGTGGCGGACAGGGCAAGCTCCTGCAGTTTTTCGATGATCGGGTCCTGCATATCTCCCGCCCGGACAGGATGAACTCCCCTGACAAGGTTGAGCCGGTAGCCGATGATCTCGTCCTGTGACAGCTGCCGGGGAATCCAGGCTTCGGGCGCATCCATGATGCCCGTATCGCCGTGCACCGGTGTGACCATCGGTCCGGCGAGGACGTTCGGATAATTCCACCGCCCGATGAAGAGCGAAGGAGGTGAACTGCCATCGAGTTCCCTGCCGACGGGAACGGACCGGATCTGCATTCCGCTGGTGATCTCATCGAGATATGCGCCTTTTCCGGGGAGCATTTATACCGGTTTCACACCGGCATATAAAAATGGCTGCGAGTGCGGGGGGAAACTGTCCTGTTCCCGCAGGACCCCCGAAAACCTCCGGGGAACGTCAGGGGAGCATCCCGAAAAACAGATCGCTCTTTCCTTCCCGGTAAAGCTGCACTGTTTGGCCGCGAGCCGCACCCCGGCTGCCGGCATCATCGGCATGCTGCGACACGCGGTCGCGGTCCTGCACCTGTGCGCCGGGCTGGTCGTCACCGGCCAGGCATCCTGAACAGACCAGCGCCGCAATGAGAAGCAGGCAAACCACCGGGAAAACGTGCATTCGCCAGTCACCTGCCGGAGGGATACGTACGTGCGGGCCCGGAGCGGGGATTAGTCCCCGCCTGCCGGAAGTTCGACAACCTCTGCAAGCGGCGCATTCGTTTTGATGCTTTCAATTCCTTTTAAACATGCCGCTTTTGTCGAATATGCCTGACTCTGCGCGATAATCAGGCCGTTGGGAGCTTTGAGATGAAACCGGAAGGCACCGGCCTTATCGGTGAAGACTTCAAATTTGCCATGTACCATACAATTCCCACCGATCCCTCAAATGCTGCATGCGGCAAAAAACATTTCCCCGGTTTTCCGGGAAAATACCGGTTCCGGACGATTCGTCACCAGCAGGATCGGAGGCCATCTGCACCCGGCGGGTGCATTCTCCGATGCGCCGGCCCCGGGATATGGTCCGGCTTCAACGTACCGGTGCGGCGGCTTTCCCGGCCGAACGAAGAGCCTGCCCCACGGCATTCCGCACCGTTGTGTCAAGCCCGGCAATCCTCCGGCAGTCAATGGCGGTATCCATCCCGTCAATCAGCAGATCCCCGGCAGGAACGATGCCGAGATTCCCGTACATCGCTTCAATGACGGTTTTCGTGCAGCGGGCGTTCTCACGGCCGCTCCGCCCCGCGGTGACGAATATGAGTCCTGATTTGCCCGTATACTCAATGCGGGGAAAGAGCGCCCGTTCTGCGTGGTAGGCCTGGCAGCGATCGATAAGGGCTTTGAGCGATGCAGGAACCGTCATGGTATAGACCGGTGTGCAGATGATGAGAAGGGAGGCCGCCCTGATGGCATTGACAACCCCGGTCATGTCGTCGTCAAAGGTGCAGGTTCCGGTGTTGTAGCACTGGTAGCAGCCGATACACGGGTGGATGGCAAGCTCTTCCGGATAGAGGACCGCAGTGCTCCGAAAAGCTTCCCGGGCGGCCGCCTCCGCCCACCCGGCTACCGCCGCACTGGTCCCGTCGGGCCGGGGGCTTCCCTGAATGATCAGCACCTCCGCTGCGGGCACGGGGGGCATGCAGACGGGTTTTTGCGGCCGTTCCTGCCGTTCGGCAACCCCGCAGGGATCCGTCCTTACGGCTGATTCCCATTCCTCCATCTTCCTGAGTGCCGCTGTGCGGGCATCGATGGCAACACCTGGCGTATATTCATAATTATTCGTCCGAAAGACCAGAGGAGGCCGCTGCCCGCCGGTGCAGGAAAGCGTGTACCGGATCATTCCCGGGTAGAGAGCCGAAAGATCCTCTTCCTGCAGGGAAAGCGAAAAAGACCCGCAGGGGGTCGGGATCGCGATCTCTCTGAGGGTTTCGATCTTCCGCATGGATCGTGTTCGGTGCTGTGGCAACATAAGGCTGCTCCGGCGGAGCGTCTGCTTACGCATTCCTGCCGTACAGGCCGGTCAGTTCACCGGCGGCAAGGATATGCCCTTCCATGGCAGCCAGAAGCCTTTCCCGGTCGGCGGTTCCGTCAATGTCGGGCATGATATCGAGGGCATACACCCTGAAGACGTACCGGTGCGGCGCACCTGCCGGAGGGCACGGTCCTCCGTAGCCGATACGGCCGAAGCCATTGGTTCCCTGCCGGATGCCGCCGGGCAGCTCCGCCTGAGCAGGGATCCCTTCCTCCAGAGCCAGAGTCCGGTGCGGTATGCCGTAGACAATCCAGTGTGAAAAGGTCACGAACGGTGCATCCGGATCCTCGACAATCAGTGCATATGACACGGCCTCTCCCGGAACCGAATCCCAGGCCAGCGGCGGGGAGCGATCCGATCCGTCACAGGTATATTCCCGGGGAATCATGCCCCCGTCGTCGAATGCCGTCGAAGACACCGGGAACGTAGCGGCATCGGCAGGGGGTTTTGCCGTTTGCTGCCCCGTACATCCCGCCATCAGGACTGCAACCAGAAGCAGTACCATGCAGCGGTGCATGGGCAGTGGATATGCCCGTGGCCCCTATAAGCCTTGCCTCCCCCCCGAAGCAGGCATTATTATGCCCATCGCCGGAGACAGATGAACGAGGCTGTCATGATGAAGAGCAGGGTCTATTTTGCAGACATCCGAAACCGTTCCGGTGGGGAAAGCACCATATCGATGCTCAACCGCCTTATCGCGGCCGTTGGATGCGCAGATCGCATCGATCCCGGGGATCTGGTGGCTGTCAAACTCCATTTCGGCGAACGCGGCTGCGATACCTATACCAGCCCGGTTCACGTACGGCAGATCGTCGATGCTGTCCGGGCTGCGGGAGGGCAGCCGTTTCTGACCGATACGAACACGCTCTACTCGGGCGGGCGAAGGTGCTCCCCCGATCATATCGAAACGGCGATCCGGCACGGCTTTGCCTATGCCGTGGCGGGTGCTCCCGTCATTATTGCCGACGGACTCACCGGCGGGAATTACCGGGAGATTGCGATCCGGGGACGGCATTTCCAGCGGGTGCTGATTGCGGGAGACATCGTTGATGCGGACGCCATGATCGTCGTTTCACATTTTAAGGGCCACATCTGTGCGGGCTTCGGCGGTGCCGTCAAGAATCTCGGCATGGGATGCGCTCCTCCTCGCGGAAAACACGAACAGCATGCTGCACTGCAGCCCGTTGTTCTTGCCGATCTTTGCACCGCCTGCGGCACCTGCGCCACCATCTGTCCCGAGGGGGCGGCTTCGGTTGACAGCGGCACAGCCCGGATTGCAACCGCGCGCTGCGTATCATGCGGCCAGTGCGTCGACACCTGCCCGGAATCGGCGATCATCTTCGACTGGGAACACGACATCGCACCTTTCACGGAGCGGCTCTGCGAGTATGCACTCGGTGCCGTGGCAGGAAAAGAGGATAAAACGGTCTATATCAACTTCGCCGTGGACATAACCCCGCATTGCGACTGCGCCCCGTGGAGCGATGCGCCGATCGTGCCCGATATCGGCGTGCTCGCGTCCGCTGACCCGGTCGCGCTCGATGCTGCGTGCCTCGATCTCGTCAACACCCAGGCGGGATGCCCCGGCACCCTGCTGGAGCATAACACGGCTCCGGGCGAAGACAAGTTCGGCGGGCTCTGGCCCCATACCCAGGGCCCGCTCCAGCTCGCGTATGCGGAAGCAATCGGCCTCGGGAGCAGACAGTACCAGCTCATGCGGATCTGAGGGAGCGGATTCAGAAGAGTTCGACGCGGTAGCCTTCCCGCCGGAGGGAGGCTGCAATCGCCGCATTATGCTCCGAACCACGTGTCTCGAGCTCGAGTTCGACCCTGACCATCCGGAGGGAAAGGTCCCGATCGAGGCGCGACTGGCGCAGGTGGAGCACATTTGCCCGCCCTGCGGCGCAAAGCCCGAGCAGCCGGGCGAGGGCCCCCGCCTCGTCATCGATCGCAACGGCGATATGCAGGATCCGTCGGCCCTCCAGCAGCCCCCTGCGGAGTATCCGGTCGACAAGCGGGATGTCGACATTGCCGCCGCTGATGACGGCGACGACGGTGCTGCCAGGTTCCACGGTGACGCCGCCCGAAAGGAGTGCCGCGAGCGCAACGGCTCCCGCCCCTTCGGCGAGCACTTTTTTCCGCGCCAGAAGCAGGTTGACGGCCGAGATGATTGCCGGCTCGTCGACGAGCACGACACCCTCAACCAGCTTCTCTATCACCTCTAAAGGCAGTTTTCCGACAGGGTTGACCAGAATTCCATCAGCGACCGACGGGCCTGCCGGTACCGTTACCGGATGACCGGCTTCGAGCGCCGCCGCACACGACGGGCATGCCCGGCTCTGGGCGCCGATTACCCGGATGCCCGGATTGGCATCCCGCACTGCCGTCGCGATGCCCGCAATCAGCCCGCCGCCGCCAACCGGCACGACCACGGTGGCGGCATCCGGGAGATCCCCGATGATTTCAAGGCCGATGGTGCCCTGTCCGGCGATAACGGCCGGGTCGTCGAACGGGTGGATAAACGAAAAACCCTCCGCAGCAAGGCTCATTGCGTGCCGGATGCTTTCGTCGAGCGTTGTGCCATGGATGATGACCTCCGCCCCGTACCCCCTGGTAGCAGCCTCTTTTGAAACCGACACCCATTCCGGCATCACGATGGTGGCGGGTATGCCTGCATTCCGTGCTGCAAGAGCGACACCCTGCGCATGGTTTCCTGCCGACGCCGCAATGACCCCCTTCGGCCCGATCGCGTTCCTGCGGGCATGGATGGCATTCTGGGCTCCGCGGACCTTGAACGATCCGCCGAGCTGGAGGTTTTCCAGTTTCAGGTAGACGTTGGCACCGGTCATGGTGGAAAACGTCGGTGAGAAGATGACCGGTGTCCGGATGACGTGTCCGCTGATAACCGATGCAGCCTGCCGGATGTCCTCAGGGGTGACCATAGCAGATGGATCACGGGTACGTGTGCATAAAACCTTTGTTTGCCATCCTGAAAACTGGCGAATGCTCATGTATGAAGTGCGCCCCATACTGTATGCTACTATGCAGGGAAGGGATGAGGGGATGCAGGCGCCGGCATTGAACGCCATCCATGCGTGCGACTGCATTGCGGGAATGAAAAGGATGGCGGATGGCTCCGTCGACATCATCGTCACCTCGCCCCCCTATAATATCGGCAAGGAATATGCAACGCACAACGACCGGATGCCCCGCGAGCAGTATCTGGCATGGATGGGCGATGTCGCCGGTGAGGCACGGCGGGTCCTTAAGGACGATGGATCGTTCTTCCTCAATATCGGCGGCAAACCAAGCGATCCATGGATACCGTTCGATGTCATGCAGGAATTCAGGAACCGGTTTGCCCTGCAGAATGTCATCCACTGGATAAAATCGATAGCGATTCAAAAAGCGGATGTCGGGCGGTACGAGGGGATGTGCGGTGATATCGCCGTCGGCCATTACCAGCCGGTCAACAGCCAGCGGTACCTGAGCCAGTGCCACGAACATATCTTTCATTTCACAAAATCCGGGGACGTCCAACTGGATAAAACCGGGATAGGCGTCCCGTACCAGGACAAATCGAACATCGGGCGATGGAAAAAGGCGACAGTGGACCTTAGGGACCGGGGAAACGTCTGGTTTATCCCCTATTCGACCATCCGGAGTTCACGCCCCCATCCGACGACGTTCCCGGTAAAACTGCCGGAGATGTGCATCCGGCTGCACGGCTTTTCCGGGAGCACCGTGGTCCTGGACCCTTTCATGGGCATCGGCAGCACGGCGTGTGCCGCACGCCGGCTCGGCATTTCCTTTATCGGATTTGAAATCGATGCCGGGTACAGGGCGATTGCAGAAGAACAGCTGAAGATGGCGGATCCGGGAATCTGAGCGTGAACGCATGATGGGCGCCGTAGCCGCATTCATAATCATCGTTGTCGTCATTACGTTTTTAACCGCCAGGTATCGTTTTTCTCCGTTTCTGACCCTGCTTGCGGCAGCGTTGCTGTTCGGTATCCTCACCGGCATGCCGGAAGGGATGGCCGTGGAGGGAACGGCCGGGGCAGGAAGAATTTTCGCCCTGCTCGGGATCCCGGTATTCTGCGGCGCCGTTATCGCGCAGGTTATCCGGCATGAGGGTTTTCTTGACCGTATCGTCGGCGATCTTGCCTCGGCTGTCCGGATCCCCCCGGTTGTCGCAGGCGGCGCAGGCTTTTTTCTTTCCATCCCCCTGATGTGCTGCATCACCCCGTTTCTTGTCCTCGCCCCTCTGGTCGCCCATATGCATCCCGATCGTGAATCCGCATCCCGCCTGCTCTATATCACCGCATTCGGGAGCATCATATCGTTCGTGCTGCTGTTCCCCCTGCCGGTCGTGTACGCGATCGTCACGACCACGGGGCTGCAGGCGGCAGTGCCCGGCTACGTCCGTGCCGCCGTTCCCCTCTCGCTCCTGCTGCTTGCGGGGGGAATGCTCCTGCTCGGGCGCGATATGCCCGCCATACCGCCGCGCCGGCAGTCGGCAGCGGCCGTTCCGCGTTGGCGGGCATGGCTGCCGGTACTCTTCCCCGTCATCCTGATCACGGCCGGCGCCCTGATCCCCCCTGCGGCGGTCATAGGAAATGTGCATGTCGCACTGCTCGCCGGCGCCTTTGCGGCGCTTGCCGTCGCTCCTTCGGATTTTCGCGGACAGGCACTGGAAAAAGGGACCAAACATGCAGGGATCATCATCTTCGACCTTTGCGGCGCGGGAGCCCTCGGCGGCGTCATTGCGGCAAGCGGCTTTGCAGAGGAGATCTTCGCCCTGCTCGGTGCATGGGTGCCCCTGTTGTTGATTCCCTTCCTGCTTGCGGCGATGATCCAGACGGCACAGGGATCACGGGTCGTGACAGGCGTCGTCACCGCAACGGTGCTCGCCGGAACCCCTGTTGCCTCCCTCCTCCCTCCCGTGCCGCTGGTGCTCCTCATCGTAGCGGGAACCCTGGTGGTTTCATACGTCAGTGATCCGTATTTCTGGCTCGTCATGCGCACAACGGGTGATTCGCTGCGGGGAACCCTGGTCAGGTTTACCCTTCCCCAGGCTGCCGCCGGCATCGTGCTTGTCTGCGCAGCTTCGCTGCTCTATGCCGTTTCATGAAGACACGGCTGCTGTACCCGGGCGATGCCGGACCTCAGGAATGGCTGCGGGTATTTTTCGGCAACAATAACGTTTTTCGCGGTCGAGGATAATCCTGTCATCAGCATGACTCACCTGGGACCGGGCAGCAGTGAGGCAGCACAGAAACGGACGGGTGCGGGTGTCGTGCTGTGCGCCGTTCTTCTTGCATGCAGCCTCTGCATCGGCTGCCTCGGTGCCGCAACGGGAACACTGAAACTCTCGTCGACACCGGAAGGGGCGATGGTGTATATCGACGGTGCGTGGAAGGGAACAACACCGGTTCTCCTCGATGTCACCGAGGGAACGCACCGCATCGAACTGCGGATGGACGGATATGAAGACTGGTCGCATACCGCCGTCATCGGTGCCGGAAAAAC
>JAAEEQ010000004.1 GCA_013415665.1 Methanomicrobiales archaeon | reverse complement strand
CCCGGCGGCAAGCAGCCGCAGCAGTTCTTCAAGGTCGGGCACCGTGCAATCAATCCCGGCTCTGCCGGCAAAGCGGTTGCGATCGCCCGGCCGCACCCGTGCTGCGAAACGGACGCCGGTTGCCTGCGCTGCCTCAAGGTCATTGACGGCGTCCCCGACAAACAGGGCAGAGGACGGCGGCACCCCCTCACCCGCGAGAATGGTGCCGATCGCCGCCGCCTTCGTCCCCGGCGATCCGTAGACGCCGGAAAAATAGGAATCGAGGCCCCGCCTGGCGACAATCCGGCGGATCTCGTCTTCGGGTGTTGCGGAGACGATGTACAGCGGGACACGGCGGTGCATCGCTTTTAGAAATTCCGGCGCCCCGTGGACAAACGGCGCTGAAAGGACGCCTTCGAGAACCAGTTCGGCAAACCGCCGGCAGAGGCTTTCGAATTCATCCCCGGAAAGCGGTTGTTTCAGGATGTGTGCGTATATGTGCCTGAATTTATCAAACCGCGACATGCCCCCGTTTTCCCGATGAAAGTCGAGGATCGACTCGAGATGATCCGGGTGCTGTAAAAAAAGCCTCCGGAACGCTTCCGTCTTGACATCGACTGACTCCAGAATCACGCCGTCGAAATCGAGCACAATAACCGCTATCATATGCCGGGTACGGATGTTGCTGTCAGAGCCGATTAATGTGCATGATCCGGGCGCGATTCACGGGATGCGGGACGCGTCCTGCCCGCTCCCGAGCGAGGACCGGACTGCGGCGGGATTCTTTTCGGCGAGAATGTCGGCAACGGCACGCTCAGCCACGTCGCCGCAGGGGTCCGGCCCTGCAAGGATGCGGTGTGCCGCTTCCCGGATCGCCTGTGGATCGCCGTATGACGGGACGCAGTCAACATCCTCGAGGATGTTCATATCGATGGAAAAAGAGGATTTAACGTGAATAAGCGGGATGTGCTGCCCGAGAGCCTCCACGCAGACGGTGGACTCCGTATACAGCAGCAGGTCCGATGCGGGAAGGAGGACGCTGACGGGATCCTCACTGACGATGAAATGTGCCGGAAGCGGCGGGAGCAGGGCACGCGCCCGTGCAGCCGAAACGGTCGGGTGGAACTTGACGACAACCCGCAGCACGGGATCATTTCCGAAGCTTAAAAGGGCGATGCGCGCCAGTTCGAGGGATGGCCCGAGACCTGCCGATGTCGCGACCAGCACCGTCTTTCCGCCATGGTCATCCTGTGGTCCCGGCGATCCCTGAATGGCAAAATCCCGGAGAGCCCCCCAGACAGCCATCATGCGGCGGTCGAATCCCGAACCGGCAAGGACCCGTGCCGCCCGTTCGCCGTTGACCGCGATCACGTCCGGGAGCGGGACGAGTTCCGCCTCCTGCCGGCCGAGCGTATAGCAGGTATACATCCGGTTCACGATGCTGTGGACGTACCCGATCCGCCGGGTCTCCGGCGAATGCTCGCGAAAGGCGAGATTGAACATCTTTTCCCACATGTGATTCTCAAACGTGTAGATGAACGATGCAACCCGCAGGCGCCGTGCAAGGCGGGAACCGGCACAATAGGCGAGATAACTCTGGGCGCTCCGGGTGTCGAACCGCCCCTCATCAAGTTCGGCCCGGACAAGCGGGGTAATATCCAGCCCGTCGGAAAGGACGACGCCGGGTATCGGGGGGCGGTACCGCCACACCGAGAACATGGCAGCCACCGGATCGCGGAAGCGGAGAAATTCTTCGACCAGCATGACGGGGCGGGCGCTTTCCCTGAGCATCCGGACGGCGGAACGGTATGGCAGTGTCGGCAGGACCTGCACCAGGTCGGCGGCTGTTCCCCCTGCCTTCTCGATAATGGGCGCAAGAGCGTGGAAATAGACGTTTTGGTAGGTCCCGTCCTGAAACGATCGCCGGTCAGTCCATGAATGGATGACATGAAGGGAACCGGAGGAAAGTATCCGGTTTTTACGGGAAAACCCTGCACTACGGGCGAGAAGGATCCGGAAGACCTGCCCGGCCACGAAATGGATGCCCCGGATCCAATCCTTTCCTGCCTTGCGCAGCCGGAATAGCGGGCCTGACAGCGGGGGTTTCAGGACCGTGGTTTCGTACCCGGCGTGAACGGCAAGGCGCCTGCAGGCATCCAGAAGGACCTGCTGTTCCGCTATGACCAGAAAAGGGGTGCCGTCGCCTGAAAGCAGCCCGGATAAAACCCGCAGGTAACATATCCAGAGAAACAGGGATGAAACGAAGGGATTCTTTTCCGAGACCGTCGTCAGCCACCACAAACGGGACGAACACGCCGCACTCAGCCCGCCGATCACATCGATATACTCGGCTCTCGACGAATCTGCCGTTTCCTGCAGGTCCTGTGCGATATGCCGGCGCGTGACTGCATCACCGAGAAGATCGGCTATCCGTTCGCAGCATGCCGTGTCCGTCCCGAAATAGACCCAGAACCGGGGAGCCTGCCCGGTGATCCCCGACAGGTTCCGCCGGATAGTGCGCTCGTCCGCCATTGCGAGCAGGCATGATGATTTGCCAAGGGTAGGCTGCGTCACGCTGCCGTCTCCCGAAATCCGAAGAACGGAACCGGTTCCTCTCGATCGTTCACCATTACAGGTAGATTCATATTTCGTGAATAAAAGATAGTATGACGATTATTATTATGCATTCTCCTCCGAAGGCGCATTTTCGTGTCGCGATACCCATACGGAATTTTAATGCGGGGAGCGAGGCATTCCGGGACCTTGCCGGGCGCTGTGCCGTCACGTACATCAACACCACCGGGCGGCGCCTGGATGGGGAGGAGCTTGCTGCAGCTATCGCGGATGCCGACGGCATCATCGCGGGAACCGAACCGTATCCTGCATCGGTTCTGGACCGTGCACCGGCCCTGAAAATCATCTCCCGCGTCGGCGTCGGGATCGATTCCATCGACGCTGCGTGCACCGGTTCCCGCGGTATCGCCGTTCGTACCACGCCGGGCCCGGTGACCCGGGCGGTTGCGGAGCATACGCTCGCGCTCATCCTCTCCGCGCTGCGCAACATCCCCCAATACCAGCACAGGCTCCGCACCGGCAACAGCGAGCCGGTCGGCGGTGCCATGCTCTCCGGCAAGACCGTCGGCATTATCGGTTTCGGGAGAATCGGCAGGACGGTCGCCGGCATGCTCTCGGCTCTCGGGTGCCGCATTCTCTTTTTCGACCCGTTCCTCGCCGGCTCCGCGAACGGGGGCCCGTGGGAGCCTGCCGCATCCCTCGACGATCTCCTCGGCAGGGCGGATATCGTTTCGATCCATGCATCCGCTGCGGAAGGGGGAACCCCGATAATGACGGGAGAACGGTTTTCACGCTGCAAAAAGGGGATGATCCTGGTCAATACGGCCCGGGGATCGCATATCGACGAAGCGTCGCTCATCGCTGCAATCGAGGACGGAACGGTTGCCCATGCATGCCTCGACGTCTTTTCGCACGAGCCGTACCAGGGCCCTCTTCTCGCTTTTTCGCAGGTCATCGCGACGCCTCACGTGGCAACCTTCACGCGGGAATCCCGCATGCTGATGGAGCGCGAGGCAGTTGACAATATTATCCGGTTTCTGGAGGAAACGACATGAAACGTGCGCTGGTTACAGGAGGGGCGGGATTTCTCGGCCACCATATCGTCAAGGAGCTTGTACAGAACAATATCAGGACCACCGTATTCGATATCGGCACCGGGCAGTCCGGGGGCAATGCGACCGAACGCGGAGTCGAATACATCACGGGAGACATCAACGACATGGAGGCGCTGCGTGCTGCAATGGAGGGCAGCGACGTCGTGTTCCATACCGCTGCGATCGCCAACCTCGACGAAACGAGGACACGCCCCGTCGAAACCATGCAGGTCAACGTCGTGGGGACGGCGAAATGCCTGGAAGCGGCCCGCAACAGCGGCGTCGCGCGGTTCATGTTTGCAAGCACCGTCTATACCGCCGGGAGATACGGCTCGTTCTACCGGGTTTCCAAGCAGGCGGGCGAATCGCTCTGCAAAACATTTTATGAAGAGTTCGGGCTCGAGTACACCAACCTGCGGTACGGCAGCCTCTACGGCCGCGAAGCAAACCACTGGAACTTCATCTACACCGTCTGCCGGGAGCTTTTAACAACGGGAGAATATTCCTATCCCAGCTCGCCCGATGCCGCACGCGAGTATATTCATATCAACGATGCCGCACGCGAAACGGTCAGGATTGCGACCGACAGGGAATTCGCAAACAAAGCCGTCCTGATAACCGGCCATCAGCGCATGCAGATACGGGAATTCTTCGACATGATCCAGGAGATACTGGGAAAAGAGATCACCGTCCACTACAAGGAAGGCAGGGAACGCAGCCACTACCGCAAAACCCCCTATTCATTCGAAGCGGATATCCCGATCCGGGTCAACCTCAACACCTATGTGGATATCAGTGAAGGCGTGCTGGACTGCCTCCGCGAAGTGCAGCGTGAACTCAACGGCAATGCGGAACCGCACAGCGAGTGAACCGGCGTGAACGGCGTTACGATGAGCGGATCAGGAGAAGGGAGAGGCGGGCTGCTCGAGAGGATGCTCGGCCTGTCGGGGCTTGATGCCGCCGGTATCATCAGGAACATCAAAAAGACCAACGCAGACCGTCTCTTATCGGAGGCAGGCAGCGCAGGAAAACTTCCATCGCGCGATCTGAGCAGGCATTTTGCCCATGAAGTGCTGGGACCCGAAGACGAGGCCATCCTCCGGCTCTCGATCATCGGCAGGATTCACCTTCTCAAGAATTATTTTTCGGATCGCGAGCAAAAGGAGGATACCTTCCTCGATCTCGGCGATCCCGACGGGATATTTCTTTCCTCGCTCGGGAAAAGGGGCATCAGTGCGAATATCTCTCCCGATGCCTGCCGCAGCTGCAGGAACAATGCGCTCGAAGCGATCCGGTGCGACATCAGCCGCCTTCCGCTGCGCGACGACTCCGTCGACCACCTGTTCCTCTTCCAGACCCTCGAACACCTTGCCGATCCGCTCTCCACCCTGCTTTCGCTCCACCGGGTATGCCGCAAGTCGCTCACCATCTCGGTGCCGTGCGTCGGAAAAACCGTCATCCACCGTGCCAATTACGATCCTGCACGGCGCCCCTACGAGCACCATATCTTTGAATTTTCCGATGACGATCTCCGCCGGGTTCTCTCCCACACGCCGTTTTCGGTCGCGTCGTTCGACCACACCGTCCAGTTCGACGAGCGCAGGAGCCCGCTGCTCCACCGGCTGCTGATCCGCCTGTACTGGACAGCGATGAGCGACCCGAAGCGCGATCCCGAATACCACACGGTGGCAACCGATCTCTTCGACGGTTCGTTTGCCAGGCTGACGGTTGTGCACCTGAGAAAATAGGCGGATAGGATCGTTTGGGAGCCGTCAGACGGATATCTCTTGTAACAGGCCTACGATCTCGTCAACCGTCAGGAGATCCGCCCGGTTCGAGGCATAGGAAAAGCCAATCTTCGGTTCCGCACGGAGCGGTGTCCGGGAAAGCGTAAAATACTGCCCGCGGTCCTCGAGCCGTCCGATTTCGTCCGTGGATATCAGTTCCTCGAAGAGTTTTTCCCCGGGGCGGATCCCGACGCATTCGATTGCGATATCGGCGGGCGTTTCGTAGGTCGCATGCATATAGGCAATCATCGCACGGGCGAGATCGAGAATCCTCATTGCGGGCATCTTGAGCACATAGACCTCATCGCCCCTGCTCTCTTCCGCACAGGTAAGAATCAGGCGCACCGCCTGTGACAGGGTCATGAAAAACCGCGTCATCGCAGGATCGGTGACCGTCACGGGGCCACCCTGCAGGATCTGGCTTTTAAACACCGGAACGACGGAGCCGCGGGAATTCAGGACGTTGCCGAACCGCACGCAGGAAAATGCCGTGTCCTTCGAGAAGATATTGGACGCCAGCACGAGGCGTTCTGCCACCAGCTTCGTCGCCCCCATGACGCTGAAGGGGCTGACCGCCTTGTCGGTGCTGATGAACACGAATTTCTGCACATGGGAGCGGCGGGCGGCATCGATGCAGTTCTGGGTACCCATCACATTGATCTTCGCCGCCTCGAACGGGTTGTATTCGCAGACCGGGACGTGCTTGAGCGCCGCCGCGTGGAAGACCACCTGTACGTTCTCCATGGCGGTAATCAGCCGGTTCTGGTCGGTAATGTCCCCGAGCAGGAACCGGAGCCGCGGATCGCCGACGAGATTCGCGTTGAGTTCGTGCGCCAGATCGAACAGGCCGGTCTCGTTGGTATCCAGCACCCGGATCGTTCTGGCGCCGGTATTCATGAGGTGCTTGACGAGCTCTTTGCCGATGCTGCCCGCTCCACCCGTTACAAGAACATTCTTTCCGGAAAAAAAGTCCTTCTGATTCATCAGTCATTCACTCCGTCGTCTGGTAAAACTCCGCAACCGTATCCGCAACAAGCTCCTGCTCCCCGGCGGTCATCGATGGAAAGAGGGGGAGGGTGAGGATGTCGGATGCAACCTCTTCCGTGCGCGGCAGCGCGCGAGCCTCCCCGCTCCCGCGATAGAACGCAGTCTGGTGGACCGGCGGGAAATAGACTTTGGTCATGATCCCCCGTTCCGCCAGATACGACTGCAGGGCGTCGCGGTTGCTGCAGCGGACCGAATACAGCTGATAGACGGCCCGTTCGCCTGCCGGTTCGGGAAGCAGTGCGATCTCGCGGATGCCGCGGAAGGCTTTTTCATACGCCGCTGCAAGTTCACGGCGGCGGGTGATGATCCATTCGGCCTTGGCGAGCTGCGCAATGCCGAGCGCTGCGCCCATGGTCGGCAGCCTGAAGTTGTACCCGAGCGCCGTATAATCCGCTCCCGATGTGGATGAGAAATACGGAAGGCCGCTCTCCCTGCCGTGGGATCGCAGGAGTTCGAGGCGGCGGTGGAGGTCCGGATCGTCGGAGACGATGGCGCCACCCTCTCCCGTCGTGATGATCTTGTTCTGGCAGAAGCTGTACATTCCCGCATGGCCGAACGTGCCGATCATCCCGGAACCAACCGTCGCACCGAATGCCTCGGCGGCATCCTCAAGCAGCAGGATCCCGTGATCGTCGGCAAGCTCGCGAAGCGCCCGGATCCTGCAGGGCATGCCCCCGTAATGGACCGGTACGATCGCCTTCGTCGAAGGGGTTATTCGCTCCGCGACGTCCGCGGGATCCAGCCCCAGCGAGAGGGTTTCAATATCTGCAAAGACAGGCACCGCTCCGACGAACCGGGGGGCATTCGCGGTCGCGATGAACGTGAAGGAGGGGACAATCACCTCGTCGCCGGGGCCGATGCCGTAGGCAAGCAGTGCCGCATGGAGCCCCGAGGTGCCGGAGTTAAAGACCGTGCAGCGGGTACGGCCGCAGTACGCGCGGAGTGCCTCTTCAAAACCGGCAATCTCCGGCCCTTCCGCCCAGTAGGTCCCCCGCGTTAAGACCGCGCTGACCGCTTCGAGATCCTTTTGGTCCCAGTATATCCGGAAGAGGGGGACACGCCACGTCATTGGCGGCCACCCGCTGCTTCTTCCGGAGAGAGGGGGCGGATCACCCGTGCAGGAACCCCGTAGGCAAGGACATTGGGGGGGATGTCGGCGTTCACGAAACTGAACGCGCCGACGATCGCATTCTCCCCGACGGTCACCCCGGGCATAATGACGGAATGCGTGCCGATCCTGCAGTTCTTCCCGAGGGTAACGGGGCCCTCCTTTTTGTCGATGGTCGACACCGAATAGATGGAGCAGTGCGACCCGATCTGAACGTGATCGCCGATACTGACGCCACGTTTCGCATTAATATAGGAAAATGCCCCTATGTCGGTCCCGAATCCCATCGTGAGGTTGTCACTGTGCTGCACCAGCCAGCTGTACTGGGTAAGGCGCCCGTCCTCGATATGAGGATATTTCCACCCGTCCATTCCCTCCACCGGTAGCGGTTATTCTCGTAAAAGATGGCATGGTAAGATATTTCAACCTTGTTACGCGCTTTTTCCGGAAAATGCACCCGGAGCATGCACCGGAATGGAACACCATGCCCTAATAGGTCAGGTGTTTCGAAAGAAGGGTCCCGTCGAGCGGCACCGAGGCAAGCACCTCGATAACCCGCTCCGCCGTATGCCCGTCGCCATAGGGATTCGCAACCGCTGCGAGGCGCTGGCGGAACCCGGCATCACTGAGGGCCGTTTGAATGGCCGCCGTTATGGATTCCCGTGAGTATTCCGCCGGTATCACATTTTCCGCCGCCTCCCTTCCCTGCTGCCGGGAGCCGATATTGACCACCGGCAGGTGGAAGGACGGGGCTTCGATGATGCCCGCACTCGAATTGCCGACAAGAACGGCGGCAATGCGCATGAGCCCGAGGAAATCGGCGTGCGGGACGGACGGAACGGCATGAATCCCGCGGACGCCTGAAAATTCACGGATGACCTCGATCATCCTCCTGCCCCCGGCGTCCGCGTTCGGGTAGATGACAAGGACGGATGCACCGGTGCCGGCAACCGCTTCCAGGGTCTCGCGCATCTGGCGGGCGGCATCCTCCTCCTCGCCCGAGACCGGGTGCTGGAGGACGAGGACCGGGGGGCGGGACGGGTCGACGCCGTAGGCTGCCGCAAGGTGCAGCGGATCAGGCTCGGGGGCCTGCACGATCTCGTCGAGTCCCGGCGCGCCCACGGGAAAGATCCTCGCCGGATCCTCCCCCATCTTTTGGATCCGCCCGGCACTTCGTGCCGTTGCCGGAAGATGGATGCTGGCGAGTTTGGTAATGGCATGCCGTGCGATCTCGTCCACTGTGGAGGACACGTCCCCGCCGTGCAGGTGAGCGGATGGAATCCCCATATAGGCGGCGGCAACCGCTGCGGCAAGCATCTCCGGGCGATCGCCGAGAAGGAGGATGATATCGGGGCGTATCCGGCGAAACACCGGCACCATCTGCCGTATGCAGTCCCCCGTAAAGAGGGCCATCGACGCACGGGAATCCTCCTCGAAGACGACCGGAATGCGGATCACCGGCAGGCGATCCCGTTCGATCTCGTCGACGGTCATGCCGAATTCGGGCATGAGGTGCATGCCGGTGGCGGCGACGGTCAGGTCGAAGCGTTCGTCGCCGTCAATCAGCCTGAGGGCATGCCGCATCAGCCCGTAGTCCGCCCTCGTTCCGGAGATATAGATGACACGCCGTTTCATTCGATGCAGTCCCAGGTTATGATCTCATCTATTTCGACATCTTTTTTCATTCTGCTGCCGATGAGGGCCGCAAGATGTTTCGGCGCGATGCCGGTTGCGGGACGTTTCACCGCCAGCATTTCAGGGCGGATCACCGTCCCTTTCGCGATGTTCTGGGCCGCGACGATGCTCTTCCGGGCAATCACGCGCAATTCGTCCTCCCCCGCAGCAGGCCGCTTTATCCCGTCCCCGAGGGCGTCCTCCGTCTCCCGGATGGCCGCGACGAGCCCGGCAAATGCCGGGGGATCCAGCGACATGGCATGATCCGGCCCTTCCATGCCGCGGTCGAGCGTGAAGTGCTTTTCCACGATGCATGCACCGAGAGCGACGGCGCAAACCGCCGCATGCACGCCGGGAGTATGATCGGAATATCCTACCGGCACCCCGAAGGCGCTTGACAGGAGCGGCAGTGTCCGCAGGTTCTGGTCTGCCGGATCCGCAGGATAGCGAGAGACGCAGTGCAGCAGCGCCGTATCGGTGCACCCGCCACGGCGGACTGCCGCCAGCGCCTCCTCGATCTCCCCCAGATACGCCATGCCGGTGGAGAGGATGATGGGAACCTGCAGGCTCCCGGCATACTCCAGCAGCGGGATATTCGTCAGTTCCCCCGAGCCGAACTTGATGGCGGGCACGCCGATATCGACGAGCGTATCCACGCTCCGGCGGTCAAACGGGGATGAAAGAAACCGGATCCCCTTCGTGCGGGCATACCGGGCAAGCCGGGAAAAATCATCCGGGCCCAGTTCGAGGCGCCGCAGCATCGCGTGCTGGCTCTCGTCGTCGTCGCCGCCGCGTTTCTGGTACGCCGCCTTGCCGGCATGCCTGGAAACCAGGGCATCGGCAGAAAAGGTCTGGAATTTGACGGCATCGGCTCCCGCGCGCAGGGCTTCGTCGATAAGCAGCTCTGCGCACGCGACATCCCCGTTGTGGTTGACCCCCGCCTCGGCAATGATGAAGCAGGGATGCCCGGTGCCGACGGGCCTTTCGCCGATATGCAACGGCTTCATGGCGCCCCCTCCCCTGCTGCCGGGTGCCGCCCGGATGTCACCATATCGAAAAACCCCCGTCCACGACAAGATTGTGGCCGGTCACGTACGAGGAGGCGTCGGACGCGAGATACACGAGGGCCCCGTTCATCTCGTCCGGCAATGCCTTCCTGCCGAGCGGCACCTTGTCGGAATACCTGCGCACGAACGCTTCGTTTTCACCCTCGTTGGCGACCCCGCCGGGGGAGATGCAGTTCACCCGGATGTTGTACTCCCCGTAATAGGCGGCGAGGTAGCGGGTGAAGGTGATCAGGCCGCCTTTCGCAGCGTTGTACACGCCGTGGGAATAGATGCGCGACGCGCCGCTTCCGCCGCTGCCGACATAGACATTGTCGATGTTCGCGCCCTCGTAAATCCGCTGGTCGTTGCCCACGATGCCGTACACGGATGCGATGTTGATAATCGATCCGCTCCGCTGTTCTTTCATCACCGGCACGAATGCCTGGATGGTGAGAAAGGGGATGGTGAGGTTGCCGAGAAGGCCGATGTTCCACCCTTCGAGCGAGACCTCCTCGAACGGCTGATAAAAGTCATGATACTTCATCGTCGTCGTGTTCACGAGGATGTCCACGCCTTTTTCCCGTTCGAGAATTGCCGATCGAACGGCCTGCAACGCATCCCGGCTGGACGCGTCGACCGTCATCACACAAAATCGTGATGGAAAACGGGCCTTGATGCCCCTGATCGCATCGCTCTCCGCTCCGCCGATATCGCAGGAGTAGACACGGGCACCATGGTCGAGCAGGGCCGTACAGAACTGGCGGCCGAGAACACCGTTTCCACCGAATACGACGGCTACCTTTCCTTCCAGATTGAACATAGTCATTTCCATTCCTCCTGTACTGCCACCCACGAACGGCTTTGCACCGACGCTTCCGCCGCGCCGATCATCGCCATCACCCGGGCGCCGTCCGCAAAGTCAGCGCCCGGGCGTTTTTCATGCCTGACAACGGCACGGAAATCATGCATCTGGTTCCGGTACATCGCATCGGCCATGCGCATCCCCGCCCCGGCCGAGCTGTCCCCGATATGCTGTTCTTCGCCCCCGGCATGGCCGCGGAATACCGCCGCCGGCGGATCAAAGCTGTATTCTATCGATCCGTGCTCGCCAATCAGCATGCCGCGCCTGACAGAGCGGGGGTTGAGGAAATCCAGCCCGATGGTCACGACGGCACCTCCCGCCGCCCTGCAGATCAGAGCCGCATGGTCCTCGACATCGATTTCAAGGCCGGAGATTCTGCCTGCCGCGGCGGTGAGTTCGGATACTTTCCCGCAGAGGAAGCAGGCGAGGTCAAGCTCATGGGAAAGCGTGCGGAGCACGCCTCCGCCCAGCTCTTTTCTGCTGTAATATTCGGAACGGTAATCGGCATACGGATGCCAGAGCGGCAGGTACTGCCCGCAGTACAGGTAGGCCGTGTAGAGCGTGCCAAGAAGGCCGGATTCGATCATGGCCCTGACCGCCATGATGACCGGGTGGTACCGCAGGCAGAAGCCGGTCATGACCAGATGCCGCATCCCGGGCGGTATCTCGTTGAGCCGTTCCACCGATTCTACAAGCGGCTTTTCGACGAAGACCGGAATTCCGCGGCGAAGCGCCCCCTGCATGGCGTCGAGGTGCAGGGACGTCGGGGTTGCCACGATGACGCCTTCGGGCTTCGAGGCATAGAATGCATCCTCGTCCCGGCATTCATGCACGTAGGCGAGATCCGGCGGCAGATCACGGGCAGTCCCCTTTCGCGTCCTGAGGGCGACGATGTCGCGCTCCCCGATCTCCGCCAGGCTCCGCACATGCCGCTTTCCGATGGATCCCATGCCGATGATACCGAGCTTCACCTTGCATCACGTCTCGAGCCGGTCGGGGCTGTACTGGTATTCCTCTTCGAACCGCTTGCGGTACAGTTCCTCGCAGGACGCATTTATGGCGGGGATCTCGGGGTGGCCGTCGAGATACGCGATAATTGCACGGGATGACCTGCGCCGGGCATCCTTCCCGAGGCCGCCGTATACTGCCGTGAGCATCTCGAAATCCTGCGGATAGTCAAGCGTCAGGCGCAGATCCTTTCGCCGGAGATCGGAAGGTATCGCCACTTTTTCGACCCTGAATTCGGCAGACTCCGTAAAATAGATGCCCCATGCCGAGGTTTCGGCATCCCGCGGGAGGCGTGCACGGATTCGGTCCAGCGCCGATGGCTTGATGCCGTAAAAAAACATCCCGTGCGGCAGATCGAATGTCTGGACCAGATCGGCCCCGGTTTTTTCAAAGAGGGAGAGCACATCCGGGATAAAATCACAGGCGACGAGCGGACAGTCGCCGGTGACATTCAGGATATAGTCAAGCCCGTATTCCCTGCCCGCGAGAGCAAGCCGTTCGACGACATTGCGCTCATGGCCGCGGAAACACCGGACCCCTCTCTGTTCCGCGATGCTGCAGAGGCGGTCATCTTCAGGATTCTCCGAGGTCGCGATGATAATCTCGTCGAGGTGAGGGCTGAGCTTGAGGCGATCGATCATCAGGCCGATCACCGGCTCCCCCTGTATCGGCAGCAGCAGCTTTCCGGGAAGGCGTGTCGATTTTAAGCGGGCGGTGATGATGAAGCCGACCTTCATTCATCCGACCTCTTGTGGGTGAAATCCGACAGGCTCCGCGAACGATAGGCATACGAAATGCCGGAATAGTCGATGATCTCGTCGGCATCGATGTCGCGCGCCGCAACGCAGCCGATGAGCGCGGGGAACATGGACTGGCGCATGTACGTCTCCTCGACCGTTCTTTTGAACCAGAGGTTGTCGGTGGAGAGGGATTCGCCTTTGCGGATAGGCCTTTTCGCAACGATTGCTTTCTTCATCGGGCCGGTATTCCCGTACGCCCGTTCCGCCTCGGACATGGCAAGCGCATCGCTGCCGTAGACCGTCAGTGCGAGATCGAAAAGCCCGCGGATCTTCTGCATTTTTTCAAAGCCGACAGCTGCGTGGTAATCCACCCGCTCCACTCCGAAAAAGGGGGTGTAGTGTTTTTCAAGCACGTCGACACCCATCATCGCCGCCATCACGCTGATGATCTCGTTATTGGGGTCATCGTACCCCGTATGGTCGGCATAACCCACCGGAAGGCCGAACAATGCACGGATTTTTGCAATTCCCGCCAGGTTAATCCGGGTATAATCGGTGGGATAACTCTGGAAGCCGTACATCAGCAGGATATCGTCCTTCCCCTGGTCGCGCAGAAACGTGATCGCGTACTGGATTTCATCGAGTGTCGATCCGCTGATGCCGAGAACCACCTGCCCGTTAAAGCGGGCCGCGGCCTCAAGCAGGAAATAATCGTTGATGCCGGTTGCATGGATCTCGATGGCACGGATCCGGCGCCCTGACCGTATCAGGTAGTCGATGCTCTCGACATCGTCGCAGAGAGCGACGATATCGAGCCCTTTTTCCTCCGTAAAAGACAGCAGCGCATCCCACGTCGGTTCATCGAACATCCAGGCCCCGATCACCGGACGAAGGGGATGGTTTTTCTGCAGATAGCTGGAGGCGTCCAGCAGGAGGTGGAACTTCACCGCGTCGAGCCCGATGGCCGCGATCTCTTCGACGGCGCGGTAGACGACCCCGGCATCCCCCTCGTGGTTATACGCCACTTCACCGATAATGTATCCCTTTTTTGCGTTCATGCTCTCTCCCGCCCCCCGGCACGCCCTTCCCCGCCCGTACGGAAATGTCCGCGGCACAGGGCACGGAAGCGTTCCGCCACGTTGCCGTCGAAACGGTACCCGTGCCGGGTGCGAATGGCCTGCAGGGTCGCATCGTCAAGATAGGTATCGTCACGGAGTACCCGCGCCAGATTGCGGTCCAGCTCCGCACGCGTGAATGCTACGAGATATTCGCTGTATGGCGCATAAATATGCCGTCTCCACCCGGTATTGTCATAGTACAGCACCTTTTTTCCCGCCAGCAGCGACTCGATGCCGATTGAGGTGGAGCCGAGGCAGATGACCAGATCGCAGACCGGGATGACCCGGTATATCCAGAGCTCCGTTTCTATCAACACCCGCTCGAATTCGCTGAAAAGGGCTGCAAAATCCCGGTCCTGCAGCTCGTCAGCCTTGGGGCGGATCACCCGTATGACATCGGGGTATGCATCCGTCGCTTCCAGCACCGTGCGGTAAAATGCCAGCTGCGTCTCCTTGGTGACAAAGATATCCGGCGCATACGACGTCCCGGCAATAAGCACGAGGCGGTGCGACGCTGCCCGCTCCCGGTACTTCTCCGGGAGGTAGCCCCGCTGCAGGAACTCGTGCGTCTTGTCGATGCCGTAGATGCCGGCGCCGATAACGGCGGTGCCGCCATGACGGAGGGATTTTTCATGGAACTCGCGGTAAAAGTCCCCCCAGAGGGCGTACGTGTCGAAAAGGATGTAATTGATGTTCTGTATGCTGTAATCCCCGATACTGAAACTCGCGGTACGATTGTCGTGCTCCCGGGCAACCAGCGTGCGGACGATATGGAACGGGTTAAAATCGTCACGTGCAACGAAAACGTCGATATCATACGAGGCATAAAAGATCTCCGCTTCGAGCGTCATTTTCATGACCGCCAGTGCGGGAATGCACGTGCAGGCGCTTTTTTCGGCAACGATGCCGGTCAGCCACGACCAGCATCCCTTCAGGAGGAAATCCGAAAGGACCCGCCGGAGGTACAGGTGCAGGGGAACCTTGCATCGCCTGAAATCCGCCCGGGGGTACCCGTATCGGTCAAATACCTGCCGGGTTCGCTCGTCGTGAAGCGCCCCCCGGAAGACGTGCAGCACTTCCCGCGGATGGAAATCGGCGGTGTCGTAGAGGAAGAACTCGTGGTACCCCCGGTGCCACTGCACGCCGGAATCCGGCATGTCGTACCCCACGCGGTAGTGCTGCCGCGAAACGGGCCCGAACAGAAGCCCCCTCCCGAGCAGGACGGCGGCCACCCCGCAGAGGATGACCGGAGCCGCACAGAACCAGAGAAGGGCGCGTATGCGATCTGCTGCTGCATTCCTGATGCTGGCGACGGCGGGTATCCTCGCGCAATCACCGATGCCGCCTTCGGGTGTCCGTACCGTGATGGAGTCGCGGGGGAAAAACCAGATCTCATCCTGCTCTTTGGCGAGATAGCGCAACAGTATCAGCGCCTTCGCCCGGTACTGCGTATAGCGGATGTTCACCTCGTTTCTCATTGCAAGCTCGAACAGCGGATTTTTGCAAAAACGAAGCATCATGCGCCGGTAGAGGTTCCCGGAACGTTCCTCGCAGAGCGCGTCGTTGATACGCTGTGTTGCGGCTTCCTGCGCATCGAAATAGGAACCGGGAAAATCGGCGTATTCGATTTTTTCCGGCACGGGCACAAGGCCGCGGAGCATGGTGCAAGCCGCGAGCATCCGCGGGGAGGAGAAAAGGTACCGCACGGCATCGAACCTTCGCCCGGCCGCCAGAAGGTATGCAATCGAGGTCAGGTTGATCGATTCAATCAGCAGTACCCGGCGCATCCGCGTCTCCTCCGGCATGCAGATCACGGTTGTCGTCATACTGCATGTGGTAGTATTTCGAATACACGTCCTTTTTGCCGACCAGTTCGGCATGGGTTCCGGTCTCGACAATCCTCCCGTTTTCTATGACAGCGATGCTGTCCGCATTCCTGATGGTGGAGAGGCGGTGGGCGATGGCAATGACCGTGAACCGCTGCCGGATACGGCTGATTGACTGCTGGATTTTTATTTCGGACTCGGTATCGAGCGCGCTCGTTGCCTCGTCGAGGATCAGGATGTCCGGGTTCTTGTAAAAGGCCCGTGCAAGCGCGATCCGTTGTTTCTGGCCGCCGGAAAGTTTCAGTCCGCGATCGCCGAGCGAGGTGTCGTAGCCTTCCGAAAGGTTCGAGATGAATTCATGCGCATTTGCCAGTTTTGCCGCTTCAATTGCATCCGGAAGGGAGGCACGGCCGCTCCCGTAGCAGATGTTATTGAGCACCGTGTCGTTGAAGATGTAGATGTCCTGGCTTACCACGCCGATCTTGGCGTGATAGGACGCAATATCGAATTCCCTGACATCCGTGCCGTCAATGGTGATGGTTCCCGCATCAGGATCGATCAGGCGGATGATGAGATCCACGAGCGTCGATTTGCCGCCGCCCGAGGCGCCCACAAGGGCGATCATCGTGTTTTTCGGGATGGTGCACGACACCTCCCTGATCACCGGGGTCCCGGGATTGTAGGAAAAACTCACGTTTTCGAGTTTGATTTCCCGGTTAAGGCCCTGAAACAGATTTTTCCCGTTCATGATCGTATGTCCTGCCGCAGCACCGCTGATGATCTCGTCGATCTTGGAAAAACTCGCCAGGTCCTTTGCGAGCGTATGGCGCCGCATATTCAGATCGCGCAGGGGCGTGGTGATGCGGATAAGGATGAAGAGAAAAACCAGCAGGAGTTCGGTTTGCAGGCGCATCACGCTGAGCGATATGAAGATGATGAGAATGGCGAGGAGGAAGATGACCGTCTGAAAGATCGTTTCGATCTTTATGCCGTTGATTTCGTACCCGCTATGGGTTTTCCGAAGATCCGCCGATATCGCACCGTATTTCGTCGCTTCAAGCTGTTCCGTGGAAGAGGTCTTGATCAGACGGAGGAGATTGAAGCGTTCGGCAATGAACTCCGTCTGCCGCGTGTTCTGCACGACAAGCTCTCTGCCGAGTTTCGTGGAATTGCGAAGCAGGGCATTCATCAGCCACAGGCTGACAGCGGAAAAAACGAGACAGACGACGGTCATTTCCACCGAGATGTACAGCAGCATGATGGCATAAATCACGATGAAGAAAATGTCGGTCATGAGCTCCGTGGCTGCAAAGAGTCCCGAACCCGCGTTATTCGTCTCGTTGAATATCGCGTTGAGGAAGTTCCCCTGTTTGTACCGGTGATGGTACCGCATATCGGTGCCGAAGACATCGGCAAAAATGCGCTCGCGGATTGAGTATATGAAGTCCACTTTCAGCCAGACCTCAAGATGTTTCTTGATGAACAGCAGGGCCTGTCCCGCGAGGAATACGCCCATGATGGCAAAGAGGAGATTTGTGACATTCAGCTCAATGCCGACGAGACCGAAGCACCACCCGAGTATCTCCCAGAGGGTGCCGCCGGGCGGCGTGGGGCTGTCCATCAGCTGCAACAGCGGGACAAGCGTGCCGAGGTTGACCGCTTCGAAAAAAGCGCAGATTACCGCAAGACCGGTGATGATGAGTAAATTCGGAAGATATGGCGCAATATATTGCTTCAGCAGCCGGATGTCGTCCTTTGTCATCATTGCTCGTGGAAAATTCCTGCTCCAGTACTTGATCGTTGCATGTATTGTCGCTCGTTCATAAAATAGCTACCTGATAATCGCCAAAAAACGGCCTTTTACCCGCTGTTTCGAAGAATCGCTTCACGGATGCGGGAATACTCGCGGGATTCCCATGAATCGGAAGGAGGACTGTCAAGATACCACCGCTCCCGGTACCACTGCCGCAGGCGATTTCCGGTCCGGTTCTGCAGAAATACAGAGCGTGCCGCTCGCGTCGAACGCGCGAGTATGCCGGTGCGCCTGGCACGGACGAGCTGCGCCGCCCGGTATTTCTCCATGGCACGATCGACAACGAAAAGGGCCTCTTCCCGGTCGATCCCCGCGACGGCCCCGAGGTGCGCCGCAAGCGACGACCGGAACAGGACGTACCGTTCGGAAGACAATGCCGTTTTCTGGGCGACATCCAGTTCCGAACCGTACTCGTACTGGGACACCGAATTCATGTCCCGTGCACCGTACAGCAGGGGGAGCGAACCGAAACGGGAGTAGATGACCGTCAGCATGGAAGGGTACAGTTCGCTGTACAGGAACGGATCGCGGCCTGATGCAGGTATCACCCCGGATTCAACCGTATATGCATGGATCTGCCTGATGAACGGCGTTTCGTGGACCGCATAAATCGTGGGGGTATATGCGCCCATATGGCGGAGGAGCCGTGCTTCGGCACGGGCATCATCGATCGGGGATGCGGGATACATGCTCCCCCTGATGAATTCGATCTCCCCGGCGGCACCTTCGGCGTGCCGGAAACCGACGAAAGCTCCCTGGGCGGCATGATAGCCGGGATGTGAGGAGAGGAACGCCGTTGCCGCCTGCATGCCCGGGGGGATCAGGAAATCGTCGTCGGCACAGCAGACCACAAACCGGGTTGCAACGGAGGCGACCGCATCGATGATCTTGTTGAACGGATTGAGGGACGGGGCATAGAGCGCCCGGTGCACCACATCGAGATTGCGGCATGCAGCGATGCTCTCTTCGTTTATCCTTTTGACATCGTCAGGGCTCGAATCCGCTACAATCACCGGCAGGGAGGCGCCGGTTGCGTCATAGTACTGCAGCAGGCGCGCAAGGTACCGGGGCCGGTTGAAGGTCGGTATGACGATGCTGCAGTCCGAGGGGTCAGGCACCTCCTCTGCCGTCCGGGAAGGGGATTTCGCCGCTTCTCCATCCCTATTCATCGGATGCCCGTCTCCGCAGCCACGCACCCGGCCAGTAGGTTACTCCGCGGGTAAGGCCGTTACTTTCATCGAACAGCCATGCCGGCTGCTCCGGTATGAAGTCAGGGTGATCCGCGGCAAAATCGAGGGCTGCCGTCTGGGGGTTATCGGTCTCCCAGCCGGGCTGTCCGGCGGGAACATCGGCGAGATCCTGCATGATCCCGTCGGTGGCGACGATATACGAGCCGGGCGTGACGAACCCGTGGTATGCCTCGAGTTCGGCGGCGACATGGGCGCGGGTGTGGCACGAATCAAGCAGCACCAGTACCCGCTCTCCGGGTTTGATGAGCGATCCCACCTGTGCAACCGTTGCGGGATCGACGGAGTTGCCCTCTATCAGCGTGATGGAGCCGGCCAGCGGGTGGCTCTCGATGGCAGCCCGGTTTTTCTTTTTTATTTCGATATCGACGCCGATGACCCGCCCTTTCCCCATCAGCCTGCACAGGCTTGCATAGTAGATCAGCGATCCGCCGTGCGCCACGCCGGTTTCGATGATGACATCCGGGGAGAGCCGGAACAGGACCTCCTGCGTCCGCACCATATCCTCCGGCAGCTGGATGATGGGGCGGCCGAGCCAGGTGAACGTATACGAATACTTCTCGTTCCAGCCGACCTTGACCCAGAGATCGGAAACGATTTCAAAGCCTTCCCGGGAAAAGAGCGGGATGGTGCGTGCTGTCGGCCCCTCGCCGCAGGAAATGGTCCGTTTTTCGGTGTCAATAGCGATTTTCATGAACAATGCTCCCCTCTTGCCGGATCAATGACCGCAGCCTCGATCCGTTCCTTCCTAAGTTGCATGCATACCTCGTCATAATAATTGGGATTCATCAGTATCACGGAGCGTATCCCGAAACGGGCGAGATCGCCGGGGCCGACGATGGGATGCCCGGTACCCGGCACATAGTGCCCCTGTTTGTTGGGATTGATATCGACAACGCAGGAGACGAAACGGCAGTCGGGATCGACAAGATTCGCAAAGGTAACCCCCTTCGCCGCCGCCCCCCAGAGCGCGACGCCGCCCACATCGGCGCGGCGGATTATTTCGTTGCTGCAGGAATCGAGCATGCGTTCTTCGTCGCGTGCATAGTCGCGTGCCATCCCGCAGATACCGTCGGGATCGGTAAAGGCGGGTGTTTCCTTCAGCGAGGCCTCGATCCAGAGGTACTGGCCGTTGAATATCGGGACGATCCCCTCGATGCAGAAGCCTGCCCTGGAAAATGCCGCAAGCAGCGAATTGGCGAAAAAGTACGAGCAATGTTCGTAGAAAAAGTCCCAGATCACGTTGTTTTCCAGTATCCACCGGACACAGGGCGTCTCAAAGAAAATACGTGCATGGGGATTGTTTTCAAGCGCCGCACGGATGGAGCGGAGGAACACGACAGGCTCCGGGATATGCTCGATGACATGCCGGCAGATAACGACATCGGCGGGGATATGCTCCATCCCGGGCCCGAAGTTCGACTGCTGAAACTGCAGTCGCCCGTTACAGCAGGAGAGCGGCCCGATATACGAGGGATCGAACCCGATGCCGGTGTTCCCTGCAGCGGGATCTTCGACGAGTTTTTGCAGGAAGTACCCTTTTCCACAGCCTATTTCCACGATCCGCGAGTTTTTTACGCCTCTCGCATCGATAAGCCCGCGGACGAGATCGTTGATGTACTCGTGAAATACGGAGGAATAGGACTGGTTGTTGTCGTAATCCGATGAATAGCTGAGTTTTTCCGGATCAAACGATGTGTTGAAGATAAAACCGCAGTTTTCACAGTACGCAAGGCGCAGGTCACCCCGCCGGATCGCCCTTGCGGCGTCCCGATCCGGCATGAGCAGGTTCTGATGTACGGGTACGTTGCGCCGGTCGAGAAAAATGTCGGTATCCGGGGAATTGCAGACAGGGCAGCTCTGGTTATCGGTTCCGGTCATCCGCCCCCTCCGGCACGGTCTGCCGCGCCTGTACTCCCGCAAAATCGGGATAGCCCGCATCCCTCGGCGACATGACGGGGTCCGGTATCGGCCACGGAATCGCGAACGCGGGATCGTCCCACCGCACGCCCCGGGCAGCACCGGGATGGTAGCAGGCCATCATCTGGTAAAAGACCTCGCTCCCGTCCTCGAGCGCCTGAAACCCGTGGGCACACCCCTCGGGGATGAACAGGTGGGAGTGATCCTCCGCCCGGAGTTCGCAGGCGAAATGATCGCAGAATGCCGGCGAATCAGGGCGCAGGTCGATAATGACATCATAAATCGACCCGCGGATGCAGGAGACGTACTTCGCCTCGGCATACGGTGCCGCCTGGTAATGCATGCCCCGGAGCGTCCCCCGTTTCGCATTCCGGGAGATATTGCACTGCATGATCGTGCCCGGCAGTCCCAGGGCCCCGAATTCATCCCTGCAGAAACTCCGTGCGAAATACCCCCGTTCATCCCAAACAGGCTCTATTTCGATGAGGTACGCACCGGGAACCGGTGTCGCTACGAACCGGATGCTATCACCTCAATCCGTGGTATCGCCAGCATGAACTTCCCGTTCCATTCGCTGATGAAGGAAAGCTGTTCCATAATCTCATTCTTTAAATTCCACGGGATGATCAGGACGTACTCGGGCCGGGTCTCGCGGATTTTCTCCGGCGAGACGACCGGGATGTGGTTGCCGGGAAGGAATTTCCCCTGCTTGTGGGGGTTGATATCGGCGATATAGGGTATGTCATCGGGCCCGATATCAAAGTAATTCAGCAGAATGCTCCCCTTTGCTGCCGCACCGTAGGCAACGATCCGTTCGTTGCACTTCTTCATGCCACTGATGCGCCGGCGCATCTCCTGCCGCAGGCCCTCGACGGATACCGCGAATTTTTGATAATATTCGTAGGAAAGAAGCCCGTCCTGCCGCTCCTCGTCCTCTATCCGGCGCACGGATTCCTCTTCGGGACGCGTGCCCGCATGGCAGACGAATATGCGCAGCGACCCGCCGTGAATCGGAATCTTTTCCGCGTCGAACACGGCAAGCCCGTGGCGCCGGAAGAGGCCGGCGACGACCGAGAGGGAAAAATAGCAGAGATGTTCGTGATAAATCGTATCGAATTCATTGCCCTCGATCATCGACCGTACGTAGGGAAATTCAAAGACCGCCGCGCCGCCGGGTTTGAGAAGACAGCGGATCCCGTCGATGAATCCGTGCAGATCGGGGACATGGGCGAGCACGTTCAGGCCGAGAATCAGGTCCGCGGCTTCCCCTTCCGCTGCGAGTTCGCGGGCGGTCGCACTCCCGAAAAAGACGGCCCGCGTCGGGATCCCACGCTCGACGGCAACCCGGGCGATATTGCGGGCGGGCTCGATCCCGAGGACCGGAATGCCTTCGCGAAGGAAGTACTGGAGCAGATAGCCGTCGTTGCTTGCCACCTCGACAACCCGGCTCTCCGGCGACAGCGACAGGCGCCCGATGCACAGGCGGCAGAGCCGGCGCGCATGATCAAGCATTGTTTCGGAGAATGACGAAAAATACAGGTACTCAGTAAAAAGGAGCTCCGGGTCGACCGTTTCACGGATCTGCACCAGCGAACAATGCGGGCAGTATACCAGTTCGAGTGGATACCGTGGATCGGGATGGTTCGCCTCCCGTTCGGACACAAGCCGGTTAGGCAGGGGGAGGAAGCCGAGATCGAGGATCGTACGTGCTTCCCGGTGTCCGCAGGATCGGCATTCAAAAGCTGGAGTCGTCATCGGGTCACCTGAAAGGAGGAATCAGGGCGTGGGCTGCGCCCGTACGTTTCGCATCTATAGTTAGAGTACCAGCGGTAAATACTTATCTTTGGCTCGGTGTTTTTCTAATCGGATACCGAATCGAGGGATATTCGGAATGCGTGCCCCGGCCGGCGGGGATGGGGGGCATGACCCGGAAAACCTGCCCGAATCTGGCGGGCATTCATTCAAAAACGCCGGGATTTTCCGGAAAACAGTTATTTTTAATATTATCAGAAACCACATGATAGTAATGCCGGCTCCGGATCCCATGTACGATGTCGTGATTTTCTGCGGGGGGCGCGGTACGCGCCTCAGCGAGAAAACGCGGGAGATGCCAAAGCCCCTCATTGAACTTGGCGAATACCCGATTTTATGGCATATCATGAAGATTTACAATCATTTCAATGACTCGCGGTTCATCCTGACCCTCGGGTACAAGGGAGAGATGATTGTCGACTACTTCGTCAACCAGTATAACCTCCTGCAGAATTTTTCCGTACGCCTCTCCGATATCCGTCTCCCCCCCGCCCAGGACGACTGGGAGGTCGTTTTCGTTCAGACGGGGCGGGAAACGAAAACGGCACGCCGCCTCCTCATGTGCCGCGATTACCTCTCGCACTATCCGTTCATGGCGACCTACGGCGACGGTGTCGCGGATATCGACATCGGACGCCTGATAGAACGGCACCGCCACTTAAAGGAACAGCACGACGTGCTCGCGACGATCACCATCACCCGCCCCTACTCCAAATACGGCATCGTGCGGTTCGAAGGCGATCTCATCGACCACTTCCGGGAAAAGCCGCTGATGAACGAATACATCAATGTCGGCTTCATGATGCTCGAAGAGGGCGTCTTCGATTACATCGATGGCGATGAGGATGTCATGTTCGAGGAGACCCTCGAGGCAATCGCAGCCGACGGACGGCTCGGCTACTATATCCACGACGGGTTCTGGCACGCCATGGACAACTACAAGGACTATGTCGATCTTAACGAACTCTGGAGAGTGAATCCCCAATGGAAGGTATGGAACGATTAGCCGGCTGGGAAGGAAGGCGGGTGCTCGTCACCGGCGCAACGGGCGTTGTCGGGCTCAACCTCGTCAACACCCTCGTCACCGCAGGGTCCGAGGTGACCGCTCTTGTCCGGGACTGGGTGCCGAGGGCACGGCATCTCGGTGCATGGCTCGAGAGCGGAACGGTCGGCATCGTCCGCGGCGAACTCGAAGACTATTGCCTGCTCGAGAGAACCCTTGCCGAGTACGAAATCGAATATGTCTTCCATCTGGGGGCGCAGACGATCGTCCCTGTCGGCAACCGCTCGCCGGTAAGCACCTTCCGGGCAAATATTGAAGGGACGTGGAACCTGCTCGAAGCGTGCAGGGTTCTCGGGATGTATGACACGACACTGCGGGCGATCTGCGTCGCTTCGTCGGACAAGGCCTACGGGTCGAGCCCCGTGCTGCCCTATACCGAGGACATGCCGCTTGCCGGCGAACACCCCTACGATGTCTCGAAGAGCTGCACGGACCTGATTGCACAGAGCTACGGCAGGACCTACGACCTGCCCGTCGGCATCGCACGCATGGGCAATATCTATGGACCGGGCGATCTCAATTTCAACCGCATCGTGCCCGGCACCATCCGCAGCATCATCGAGGGCAGGGCTCCCGCTATCCGCAGTGACGGGACGCCCGTGCGCGAGTACTTCTATGTCGGGGATGCCGTGCTTGCGTACCTGACCCTTGCCGAAAAGACGGAACGCCAGTCGCTCCGCGGCGAGGCATTCAACTTCAGCAGCGGCGAAAAACGCTCGGTGAGCGAGGTTGTCGGTGAGATTATCCGGCTGATGGGCGCCGATATGGTGCCGGAGATCCTGAATACCGGCAGGCATGAAATCCAGGACCAGTACCTCGCAATCGAAAAAGCGCGGCGGGTTCTCGGCTGGGAGCCTGCAGTCGGCCTCAGTGACGGCATGCAGCGGACCATCGCGTGGTACCGGGAGGTGCTGTCATGATAGATGGCGTGCAGATCATTCCCCTTGCAACTTTTCTCGACGAACGGGGCCTTGTCAGGCATATGATGAAATCGACGGACCCGCATTTCAACGGCTTCGGCGAGATCTACTTCTCCGTCATTTTTCCCGGAGCGATCAAGGGATGGCATGTCCACCGGAAGATGGAGCTGAATTACGCCGTCGTGTCAGGCAACATCAAGCTCGTCCTCTACGACGCCCGAAAAGCATCCCCCACCTTCGGAACCATCCAGGAGATTTTCCTTGGCGAGGAGAATTATGTGCTTGCCAAGGTCCCGCCGCATGTCGTCAACGGCTTCAAGGCGATCGGGCAGGAAAAGGCGATCGTGGCAAATTGCGCAACCATCCCGCATGATCCTGCGGAAATTGAGCGGCTGGATCCCTTCGATGCATCGATAGGGTATGACTGGGACATCCGGCACGGATAGGTGGCCGATGACAGGGAAACGTGTTTTTGTAACCGGCGCACACGGGTTCATCGGTTCGTATATCACCCGCCTTCTTGTACAGAACGGCTATGACGTCGGCATCCTTGTCCGGCCGCAATCGGACTGCTCGCGCATCCGGGACTGCCTCGACCGCCTTACGGTCTGCCGGGGGGATATCAGGAACGGGAGCGACGTGGAAAAGGCTGTTGCTGGTTTCGCTCCCGACAGCATCATCCATCTTGTCACCTACTATGCCGTCGAGCATCGCCCCGACGAAATCGGGGTGATGCTGGATACGAACGTGCGCGGCATGATCAACCTGCTCGAGGCGGCCCGGAATGCAGGGACCGGCAGCATCGTGAATGCGAGTACCTGCGCCGTGTACCGGGAAACCGGCGAACTGCTGCACGAAGACGCCACCCCGGCGCCGCAAAACCTGTATGCCCTCACAAAACTCCACTCCGAAGAGGCCTGTGACTTTTACGCGGATGCCTACGGCATCAATGCCGTTTCCTTACGGCTCTTTCCGCCGTACGGCCCCGGCGATCACGAACGGCGCCTGATTCCGTATGTCATCAGGACCATGCTCAAAGGAGAGAGCCCAATGCTGACCACGGGCAACCAGAAATGGGATTTCGTGTATGTCACCGATATCGCGCGGGCGTTCGTCGCTGCGGCCGGCTATGGCGAAACCCACCCGGGGCATACGGTCATCAACGTCGGCACGGGCGAGGCGGTGTCCGTCCGGGACATCGTATCGAGGCTTGCAGCCCTCTGCGGATATACGGGCGAGCTTGCCTTTGGCAGCGTCCCCCACCGCCGGAGCGAGGTCTGGTTCAACTCGGCGGATATCGCAAAAAGCAGTGAACTGCTCGGGTGGAGACCAAAGATCGGCCTTTCCGAGGGCCTTGAAAAGACCTGCCGGTGGTTTGCAGCCCCCGGCCGGAACGACGCGGAGCCGTGAGAGCGCTGCGCACTTTCGGAGACGGTGATGACAAACATTCCCCGGGTTTCAATCTGCATCCCCACGTACAACCGGGCGGCCATGGTGGGGCGGGCGATCAAGAGCGCTCTCGAGCAGACGTATGCTGATCTTGAGGTTATTGTCGTCGATAACGCATCGGACGACAATACGGAAGAGGTGGTGCGTTCGTTTCTGGACCCCCGCCTTTCCTACCGGAAAAATGCGGAAAATCTCGGCCTGTTCGGAAATTTCAACCGGTGCCTTGAGGAGGCACGCGGGGAGATCATCCACATCCTTCACTCCGATGATGCAATCGAACCGGATTTCACCGCACGGTGCGTTGCATTTTTCGATGCCCACCCCGGCGTCGGGATGACGTTTTCATCCGCCATCATCGAGACCGGAACGAGTGCAAAGGAACTGCGGCATGCCTCCGATGATGTGGTTTACCGCCATCCGGAGGGTTTTGCACGGATCCTGACGGATCGCGGCATGATAACCTGCCCGTCCGTGATGGTGCGCCGCACGGTCTACGATGCGGTGGGGAGGTTCTCCCTCGAATTCCCCTATTCGTCTGATTACTACACCTGGCTGCAGATTGCCCGGAGATTCGATATCGGGTATGTCGCCGGGGCCCATGTGCTCTACCGGCAGGGCACGCACTCCGAAACCCACCGACTCCTCTTTGCGAGCACGGCAGGATATTTCGATACGTTAAAGATCCTGGCGCGCATCCGGGAAGAACTGGGTGCCGATAGGACGGCATTCGCGCCCGCACTCAATACCGCGCTCGTCCGGTTCGGCGGGGACTGCCTGTTTGCCGGGTTTACCCGGACCGCAACAATGCAGGACGTGGATCCCGTGGTCTTTGCCGGCATGGCACTGAGCGCCGGCGCACTTCTCTCCGGCGGACCGTTTGAGAGGATCCCGAAGAAGTGCTTCCTTGCCCTCGCCGCCTTCGGGTCGGCGATCGTCATGAAAATCCCGGGGATACGCTCGCTGGTGCGGCATATTCTCACGCGGCACCGGACGCACTACTGACGGATCTCATGCCGGCAGGCAGCCGTCATCCATGCGACGGCACGGCCGGCAGCACCGTGATCGCCGCGATATATGCCGTAATATTCAAGAAACTCGGTGTTGGCGGTATCGGGGGACTGGTCCAGCGGTTCCCCCCTGCAGAAGCGCCCGATGATCCGCGCGAACGATGCGGGATCGTCGCTGCAGTACGCCCTTTTTTTAAGAAGCATCGTCGCATGCTCCGAAAGGACGAAATGGGCGAGCAGGACGAAGACCGTCCTGCCCGATGCGAGCGCTTCGAGAAGCGTCGTGCTGGGGAAATCGATGATGACCGTGCCCGCTTCAAGCAGGCACTCCTGCATTGTCCGCTCCCCCCGGACCACTGAAACAGACGATATCCCGCGCTCTGCGAGATGCCGGAGCAGGGGCCCCGTGTGTTCCTCGCCGGGGTGGAGTTTGAGGACCGATGCGACGCCGGCGGCACCGATCGTATCGAGGATCGTTTTCTGCGTATGCCACAGGCCGATATCGTCGAGCCGGTGCTCGTACCCGAAGTAATAATGGCTCAGGAAATAGCTTGTCGTCACGTAGAGGATTGGAAAAGGGCGAGGCGGGGGAGGAAAATCCGGGAGCGACTGCAGGTGATAGGACCCGACCGGCTCATGCCGGCAGGCGGATGCGCCTTCGCTGTCGGTGGCAAGCGCCGAGCGGACGCCCTCCCCCCAGACAAGATGGAGATCGGTATTGGCGCACTCGGTATGTGCCAAGAGGGGATACCGGAAAAAGCCTGCCGCGCCGTGCTGCCAGGAGATGACGGGTATGCCGCTCTTGCGTGCCGTCCTTGCCGCAAAATGTTCCCGGAACGTGGTTTTCGTGCTGCAGAGGAACGCACAGGGCCGCCAGCGCCGTATCACTTCCTTCACGACGGCAGCACAGGACGGCGTTGCAGCGACGGCATCCCAAAGCAGGGGCGTTGCCCGATCCGCGATGATGCTGCTGGCATCCAGCCCCCCCAGAGTTCCGTATGCCGCAAGCAGATCTGCCGGGATGAGGCCGGCAGGCGGTGGTGCATCCGTGCCATTGCCGGCACCTTCGGGAAGATGCAGCGGCACGTATCCTGTTCTGACAAGATGCGGGAAGATATAGTCCCAGTTGTACCCGAACCCGATAATGGCGACCGCCGGTTTCCCGGCCAGCAGGTTGCCCAGCAGCGCCAGGCAGAGGCCTGCCCCCCCCGGGCCCCCTTCGGCAAGGAAAGCCGCTGCAAGGCTTCGCAGCAGGGGATGACGTCGTATATCGCGCTTTATCCGCCCCGCCAGGGCCGGCTGCCCGGAAGGGCTCCTGCCTTCCCGGCGGGGCTGTCCGGTGCAAAGAACCGCCGGGGGAGCGCCGTTGCACCGGAGTAACAGCGGGAAAATGCGTTCGTCCCTTGTAAACGGCATTCCTCCCGGCACCCGAACCGGAACGGGCCCGTCGTCTGCAAAGGCGATGATCATGTCCGGCGATGTCTGCTCCAGCAATACCTTCAGGATGGTGCTGCGTACCAGCAGGATGTCGAAGAGGAGATACAGGGAGAAGAAATTGTCCCTCGCCGGGTGCGCATCGCAGCGGGCGACGTCCGGAAAGATCCCGGCAAGATGGGCATCGACGGCATCCGAGAAGGCCTCGACGGAATGGTACAGCGCAAGGCTTTCCGCAAAGAGCCGTTCGGGGTCGATGGCATCCGACAGCGGCAGGTACGCCATGCCGCGGGCCTCGAGGGCGTCACAGACCTCCGGCGTCACTGCCACCGCCCGGACGGGAAGGCCCGCATCGAGGAAGCGTGATAACGCCCCGATATCGGAACCTTCCTCGAGGATAACACAAATCCGGGTCGCTTTTTGCCCACGGGCGATGGCGACGACCGTGTCGCAGTCTGCCGTCCGGATGTCGCCTCCGAAGCCTCGTTCCGGCGGTGCGGGATGGTGCTGCGGCATGGGTGCATTCCGGCCTGGGCCGATCCTACGTCCGCACCTTCCGGAGCTTTAAGAGATCCGTATGCTCGTCCACCGTCCGGATGATCTCCTCCGTCGACCAGTGCGGGGCCGATGCTTCGGGGAGCAGGCGCACCAGTTCCCGGACGAAATGCATGTCCTCGGGAAAATCGATGTCGAGCCGATAACCGGGCCTTGCGTGCGCGTCATCGGCATAGAGCCATTTGCTGACGAAGGAGGGATTGTCATGGATATACGTGAGCACATGCTCGCGGTGCGACGGATCGCGTGTTTCCCGGTCGACCCTCCGGAGCGCTGCGGCAGAGACCATCTCGACACCGACACCGTCGGGAAAGCCGGTCATGGGACCGAGGTTCATGGCATAGTCGCACGGCTGCACGTCCCGGAAGAACGTGACAAGGTTGTCTATCATCACCGGATCCAGGAGCGGATTGTCGGCACAGGCACGCACGACGGCATCGGCGGGGTATGCATCGAGCGCCTGCACGAACCGCCCGAGCACGTCGTCCTCACTTCCCCGCACCACGGCGACACCGTACTTTTCGGCGATACCAACGAGCGGATCGTCCCGGGATTCACGCGTCGTCGCCAGCACGACACGGTCCGGAAGGCGTGCACGGGTGATGCGTGCAAGCACGAGCTCCAGGAGGGACATGTCTTTCCAGACCGGCATCAGGCTCTTCCCCGGGAGCCGGTGGGAACCCATACGCGCCTGCAGAATGATGATGGTCTTCACGTTAAATCAGCCCTGACCGCACTACTCGCTGTCGGAAGAAAGGTCTGCCTGATTCGCTATAGCATTATTGGTTCGGCGAATTTTTTCGCATCGCTCTCTTTGAAAGGCGTGTGTGATTCGTAACGTATTACTCGTTGAAACGAGAACAGGAATGCGAAATGCATCCGGTTGGCATCATGCAGGGGCGCCTTTCCCCGATGGAAGGCGGGCGGATTCAGTCCTTTCCGGTCGGCACATGGCAGGAGGAGTTCGCAAAGGCCCGGCAGGCCGGGCTGGCGTGCATCGAATGGATATACGAGGCGGGAACCGAGCAGGACAACCCGCTGGGAAGTGACGCCGGGATCAGGGCAATCCGCAGGATCATCGGTGACAGCGGTGTCGGGGTACGTTCCATCTGTGCCGACTGGTTCATGGCGCACCGCCTCATCGAAACGACGGGTGCCGTGAGCGAACCCGCACGGGAAATGCTGATCCGGCTCCTGGATCGGGCTGCCACGCTCGAGGTGCTCTACATCATCCTCCCCTTTGTCGATGCATCCTCGTTGCGGACGGTACGGGAACGGGAAGGCATGGTCCGCCTCCTGTTCGATCTCGTGCCCCATGCGGAAGCCGCCGGCGTCGAACTGCACCTCGAAACGGATCTGCCGCCACCGATGCTCCATGAGGTGTTTTCGGACCTCAACCACCCCCTGATACGCGCCAATTACGACATCGGCAACAGCGCATCGCTCGGGTACGATCCCGGCGAAGAATTCGCCGCCATCGGGCGCTGGCTCGGAAGCGTCCATATCAAGGACCGGATGCGCCACGGCACCACCGTCCCCCTCGGTTCGGGATCGGCCGACATCCCCCGGTGCCTCGGGCTTATCGAATCGACGGGGTTTGATCGGTTCTTCATCCTCCAGACGGCCCGTGTCCCGGGGATGGACGAAGTTGCCCTTGCCATCTACAACCGCCATTTTATCGAGACGATCTGGTCATGCCGGACGGCGCAGCGTGCATGAAACGCCAAACAATCAATTTATGATCCATCATGGCGTGATACTACTCCGGGGAAGGGCATATGCTGTTGCATGAAAAAATCGGACTGGTCAGCGGTTCGAGCAGGGGCATCGGGAAAGCGATTGCACAGCGGTTGCTGAAAGAAGGTGCTGTCGTCTGGATAACGGGACGCGAAAGGGGAGCGCTTGAGAGAACGCACCGCGAGTGTACCCGGGATTTCGGCGACAACGCACGATTGTTTGAGGGAGACCTGACGGATCCCGGCACGATCCGCACCCTGCTTGCGACCGTTCACGACCAGTGCGGCGGGCTCGACATCGCTGTCGCGAATATCGGATCCGGCCGATCCGTCATGGGATGGGATGTGCCGGATCAGGCCTGGGAAGACGCGATGACCGTGAATTTTCACGCTGCGGTCCGGCTGAGCAGGGAGGCCATCAGGCTGATGGAGACGGGAGGTTCGGGAAGCATCGTTTTCATCTCTTCGATTGCGGGTGTCGAATCCATCCGGGCGCCGGTGCCGTATGCGGCCGCAAAGGCGGCGCTGCTCATGTATATGAAATCGACCGCCCGCATCGTTGCCCCCATGGGCATCAGGATGAATGCCGTCTCTCCCGGCAACGTGCTCTTCGAGGGGGGGACCTGGGACCGGAAACTCGGTGAAGATCGCGAGGCGGTCGAGGGGTACATCCGGAGCGAGGTCCCGATGGGAGCGTTTGCGTCGCCGCAGGATATTGCCGGGGCGGTTGCGTTTCTTGCTTCGGACAGCGGATCATTCGTCACCGGTGCGAACCTGGTCGTCGACGGGGGCCAGACCCGGAGCCTGTAAGGAGGAGGACCGATGGAAAGCGTTTTTGATGCCATGAAAATAACCGGAAGAACCGCGGTGATTACCGGCGGGGCGGGATTTCTCGGCCGGATGCACGCCGAGGCAATCCTCGAGGGAGGCGGGATCCCGCTTCTGCTCGACATCGACGGCAAACGGGCGAAAATCGCGGCAAAAGAGCTCTGCGATGCCTTCGGCGGAGAAGCTGCCGGCTTTTCAGCAGACATCACCAGCAGCACCAACCTCGCCGCCGTGGCGGGCGATATCGCCGGGCAATACGGTGCCGTCGATATCCTGATCAACAACGCGGCAAACAATCCGCAGGTCACCACCGGCAGCGGCGAGGGCGAATGGACCCGGTTCGAACAATTCCCCGACGAGATCTGGGAAAAGGATCTTGCGGTGGGGCTGACGGGCGCATACCTCTGCAGCCGGATCTTCGGCACTGCCATGGCCGGGCGTTCACGCGGGGTTATCCTCAATATCTCCTCGGACCTCGGCATTATCGCACCGGACCAGCGGATTTACCGCAAGGAAGGCATTCCCGAATCCTGCCAGCCGGTCAAGCCGGTGACCTACTCGGTCATCAAGCACGGGCTCATCGGCCTGACAAAATACTGTGCCACCTACTGGGCGGCGGCGGGCGTCCGTGCCAATGCGCTCTGCCCGGGCGGCGTGTACCGTGACCAGCCGGAAGAATTCGTGCATAAACTATCGGAATTAATCCCGCTCGGCAGAATGGCACGGCAGGGAGAGTATAAGGCGGCGGTTCTCTTCCTGGTCTCGGATGCCTCATCCTATATGACCGGCAGCACGGTCATCATCGACGGCGGGCGCACCTGCTGGTAACGAAGGCAGAAAAAGAGGATTGCCCGGTTATTTTTTGAAGGAGTAGGGCGAGGGGGCACGGTAATCCTCTTTCCGGGAGTTGCCGTAGGCCTTGATCTGTGCAATGATATCCACGCCAACGTTCTCACCCCACCGACGAAGCAGCGTTCG